>CBFHIH010000041.1:0-8519 GCA_965655955.1 Candidatus Midichloriaceae bacterium
CAAGTTAGAGAGGAAGACATTCAATTAACAAATAATTTGTATAAAAAAACCTCATGCTCCTTCACAATCAAAAGTTTTTTTCATAATATAGGAGAGATATACTCAAGCAATGCCTTAATAATCTCAAGAGCAGGCGCGTCCAGTGTCATAGAGATTTCATGCTATCAAAAACCTGCTTTACTGATTCCTCTTGCCATTGCAAAAGATAATCATCAGCATCATAATGCAAAATTTTTTTGCGAGATAGATAAGAATATAACCTTAGTTGCAGAAAAAAACTTATCCACCGAGTATGTAAAAAGTTATATTGCAAACTCTCTGAATAACAATGTTAATGATATGATATACCATAACAATCAGCATCTGATATCAAAACACCTTCATGCTGCTGAATTCATTGTAAAAAAACTCTCTTTTTACACTTGATCACATCTCACTCAACACTTCTTCCCTGATCGCTGATAACACCATCTTCCTCTTAAACCCAGCGCTATACTTTTTCTTTATCAAAATTTTTACCTCTGATATTTTCTTATTTTATATCAGAATTTATCCTTTCATAACTGTTTTTTTAGGACCACCTCTTTATCACGCACTGCATCATTTTCCATCTTATTGACGCATACAATAAAGTCAGAAAAACTCTTCGGTTACTTTAACTATTTTTTTAGCGATATTAATCTTGGAATCAATCTTAAGATTCAGTATTTCACCACTTTTCTTGATAATACTCACAGCATTTTTATCATGTCCTAAAGGAAACCCATCTTTTTTCACTTGATTAACTACAACTAAATCTAAATCTTTCTTTTTTAATTTTTCTCGAGCATTAAAAATTATATCTTCAGTTTCTGCTGCAAAACCAATGATATAACAATGTTTGTTTGCGCCATTGTTGGTGAAATCTTCCAATATATCCACTGTAGGTTCTAGGTCTAGTTTAATAAAACCTTTTTTCTTAAATTTTTGTTTATACACAGCAGAGAATTTAAAATCAGATACGGCTGCAACAGATATAAAAATATCACATTGACCATGAAATTTTCTAACAGCTTGAAGCATATCTTCTGAAGAGCTCACCTTTATTACGCTATCTACTTGAGGATCTGAAACAGAAGAATGGCCTGTGATAAATATCACTTCTGATCCTTTTTCTTTAAAAGATTCTGCCAATGCTGCACCCATTTTTCCTGAGCTGCTGTTACCAATATATCTTATAGGATCCATAAATTCTCTAGTTGATCCTGAAGTAATAAGCACTTTTTTTCCCATAAGCGAAGAATTATCTTTTTTGGTTATGAGATTAACTATATTAACTGGCTCCTCCATTCTTCCATAACCAAAATCACCGCATGCTTGCTGTCCTTGCGTAGGGTGAATAAATCTATAACCATCTTCTTCTAATATCTTAATATTTCTTTTTAAAGCATTATTATTCCACATATTTTTATTCATTGCAGGGGCAATAAAGATAGGAGATTTTGTTGCTGAGCATATCACAGTTAAAAGATTGTCGAAAATTCCGGAAGCGAGTTTGCCAATAGTAGACGCAGTAGCAGGAGCTATGACGCATAAATCAGCCCATTTTGCTAGCTCTATATGCGCAGTACCATACCCTGAATTTATTTCAGTACAAACGGGATTGTTGGTTATTGAGGAAAAAGTATTGGGATGAATAAAATCATGAGCATCTTTTGTAAACACAACCTTAACCTCATGCCCGTTTTTTATGAAAAGCCTTGCAAGTTCAGCTGACTTATATGCGGCAATGCTCCCAGTTATACCAAGCAATATATTCATAACTCATCAACTTTAATTTTTCTCACCTTCTGCAACATCAAATATAGATCTTCCTTTTTTATCATCATTTTCATCTTCATTTTTAACCTTAAAAAATTCTGTTATTACACCCTCATTATTCAATAATTCATCTTCTTTATCTATCATTTCTCCAGTGTTATAGTCCACTAATTGTGTGTATATAGCGTCTGGAACATAAAACTTTCTATCTGGAATAAAAGTTGCTTTTTGCAATATATCTATAAAAATTGGCAAAGGTAAATTAGACCCAGAGGCCTCTTTGTTTATTTCTTTTGGAGAATCGTGCCCAACAAAAACCCCTATTGTCACATCTGGAGTTAAACCGACAAACCACGTATCAAAACTATTGTTTGTCGTTCCTGTTTTACCAGCTATGTTTCTTTTTAGGAATTTAGCCCTCCTTGCACTTCCTCTTTGAACCGACCCCTCTAAAAGAGATAAAAGTTGATAATTTGATGTCTCATCCACCACCTGCTTACCTTTGTAACCAACATTTATATCATCTCGAATATTAGAGAATGAGCGTTCATTGCCTTCCAGATCTTCTAAAGAGATGTTGTTTTGACAATTAGCGCAAGATAGATCTGCATGAGAAAACACTAAATCTCCAGATATATTGTACACACTTTCAATTATTTTTGGTTCATGCAATATACCATTATTGCCAAAAGAAGCATACGCTCTTGCTATTTTAAGCAATGTTGTTTCATATGTTCCTAAGCACATAGAGTATGTAAGCGGGATATTTACAGGATAAATTTCGTATTGAGTGGCAAGTTTTTTTACTTTGTCAACCCCCACACCAAGCAACAACCTTATGGTTGATAAATTCATCGATTTTTCAAAAGCTTTTCTAAGAGGCACTAACCCATGATATTGATCTTTATAGTTCTTTGGATTCCAGCTCTCTAATCCATATCCAAGTTCTATTTCTAAAGGTTCGTCAAGTAACAATGTGTTTGGCGGAACACCTTCAAGAAGTGCAGCCAAATAAACAAAAGTTTTAAACGCAGATCCTGGTTGTCTATACGCTTGCGTTGCCCTATTAAAGTTGCTTAGGTTAAATTCATATCCTCCCGATATAGCAAGTATTTTTCCAGTTTTGTTCTCAATAACAATTGCAGCACCATTAACTTCTGGTATCTGTCCAATTTTATAACCTATTTTTGGATATTTATGCACTAGGATAACATCACCAATTTTTGGTTTGATTTCAGAACTTAAAATCCATTCAAAACCTTTTTTTGCAATTGTAATTGTCTCTTCATCATATTTTATTGCCTTAATTTCTGAATGCTTTATTTCTGATATAACGGCGAGATAAAACATCCCTACCTTACCTGTTTCAGAGATATTATAAAGCTCTTCTTTTAAATTCAAGTTAATATTTATGTTTTTCAACGCCCCTCTCCAACCAGATTTTGTGTCAAATTTCTCTAAAGAGTTTGTTAATGATTGTTGGACAATTTTTTGTAATTGGCTATCTATAGTGCTGTTAACTACATATCCCTTTGTATATATATCCTCCCCAAACAGGTCATAGATTTGTTGTTTAACAAAATCTGTCGCATATCCCATATAAGAATTTTCTTTCCATTTAATCGATGGAGCGCAAAGATTTATGTCTTCTGCCAAAGCCGAGTTTAGATCATCTTTAGATATAAAATCTTCCTCAAACATTCTTTTTAACACCCAATTCCTTCTCTCAAGAGCGCGATTATAATTTTTCAGAGGGTTAAGATATGAAGGAGCTTTAGGCAATGCAGCAAGAAGAGCTGATTCTTCGAGTGTTAATTGGGATACAGATTTACAAAAATAATTTTCTGCTGCAACTTCTATCCCATAAGATTTATTACCAAAATAAATTTGGTTTAGATATATTTCCATTAGCTTTTCCTTAGAAAGGCTTTTTGATACTCTATATGCCAACACGGCCTCTTTTACCTTTCTTTCTAAGCTTCTTTCATTAGTTAAGAAAAAACTTTTAATCACTTGCTGCGTTATTGTCGAACCACCTATTAATCTTTTGTTTTGAGTGATGTTAAAGATGTTTTGCAAAGAAGCTCTGAAGACGCTTGGTATATCCACTCCTTGATGAGAGAAGAAATTTTTATCTTCAGCTGATATAAAGGCTTGAACAGCTGTTTCTGGAATATCTCGATATTTCACATATATACGTTTTTCTTTTGCATACTCAGACAAAAGATTTTGTTGATCATCATACACTCTTGTGATTGCATAAGGCCTAAAGTCTTGCAATGCCTCTTCATTTGGGAGCACTCTAGCAAGAGAGGTTATGAGAAAAATAGTTGAAATCGTCCCTATAATACATGCTGAAAAAGCAAGAGAAATAAGAAAAAATACTAGTTTCATAGATTCTCAAACTCTCTATGGTTAAAATTTTTCACTAAAATTATCCGTATATGATTTTATCAGCTGCTTCCCTTTGGTGTATTCACAAACTTCATACGCAAAATCATTGTTTTTAGCATATACAATGGCTTGTTCTTTACTCTTAAAGTATAGCTTTGTTTCTGAAGGCAGTGTTTCCGTTGTTCCACATACGTTTGTTGCTTGATTATAAAATTTATTTTTTAATGTCCTAAACTCTAGGCACCATAATTCATGATCAAAACTCATGGATTGAGTAGGTCTTTTTGTTAATTTGTGAATATATACGTTCATTTTGTACTGCTAAAAAAAGATAAATAGTATAAGATTAATAATACTGCATCAAAAAATACTCAAGATATGAATAAAGATATTTCAAAACTAACTTTTGAGCAAGGAATGTCAAAGTTAGAGAGTTTGTTAGAAAAACTAGAGAACGGAGAGGTGCAACTGGAAGAAGCTGTGAAGTTATATTCTGAAGCACTGGAACTACATAAGCATTGCAAAAACAAGATTGATCATGTTAAGATGAAGATTGAGAAGATAGTGAAGAGCGGTGATAACTTTTCTACGGAAAAGATTGATTTATAAAAAAAGCTCATTATATACAAACAAAAAGAAGTTTACTAAAAATAAATATGAAAATGCAGAATGAAAAACAAAGCCCTCTTCAAGAGGCCTTAGCTGTTTGTAAGGTTATGATAAAATACATCCTCTTGTTTGGGTGCTTGGTTAATCTTCTTATGCTGTCAACCTCGTTGTATTCAATGCAAGTATTGGATAGAGTTTTATCTAGTGGAAACATCCATACATTAATGATGTTAACTATAGTCATAGTGTTTGCACTTGCTTTGCTTGGACTTATACAGGCTGCTAGATCTTTTGCGATGAACAAAATGGGTACGTGGTTTGAGAATAAGCTGTCCAGTATAGTGTTCTCCAACTCCATTAAATTATCAGTAGAATCTAAAGCTATGGCTAACAGCCAACAGCTCAGAGATCTTCAGACAATCAAGACATTTTTAACAAGCCCATCTCTTGTATCTATCATGGATCTACCGTGGGCAATTATTTTCATCATAGTTCTTTTCATATTGCACACCGCCCTTGGTGCTCTTGCACTTATTGCAGGCTCTGTTTTAGTGATTTTTGGTATTGTTGCAGAAAGGGTAACCAAGCCTCTTTTAGAGATGAATAATGAAAATTTCATTAAAAGTATGAGACAAGTGGATCAAACCACTAGAAACGCTGAAGTGATACAAGTTATGGGCATGGAGAATGATGTTATATCTTCTTGGCAAAATATGAACGAGGAAGTGCAAAAAACTCAAAATCTAGTGACAAAAAGACAAGCTGTTTTCACTGAGATAACCAAATTCTTCCGATTAGTCATACAGATTTCTGTGACTGCTGTTGGTGCTTATCTAGTAACATTAGGCCAGATCACTTCTGGTGTTATCATTGCAAGCTCTTCTTTGGTTGGAAGGGCATTAACACCGTTTGAGATGGCAATTAATTCTTGGAAGATGTTCATTGGTGCTAGAAAGTCTTACGAAAGATTACAAAGATCTTTTGCGAGATATGTGGACGATAGTAACAAAATGTCATTGCCTAAACCAGATGGTAACATAGATGTGGAAAATGTTTATTATGCCCCACCTGGAGTGCAAAAGCACATATTAAAAGGTGTTAGTTTTTCGATATCGCAAGGTGATGTGTTGGCTATAATAGGAGCAAGCGCTTCAGGGAAAACTACTTTAGCAAAATTGTTAGTAGGGGTTGCTCATCCTAATATAGGCACAGTTCGTGTTGATGGCGCTAGTCTAAGAGATTGGAAAAAAGAAGAGCTAGGTCCTAATCTAGGCTATTTACCTCAAGATGTGGAGTTGTTCTCAGGGAGCATAAAGGATAATATAGCTAGAATGCAAAAGAATCCTAAATCTGATAATGTAGTTGTTGCAGCTCAGCTTGCTGGTGTCCACGACATGATTTTGCAGTTGCCTCAAGGATATGATTCATCTGTTGGAATTGATGGATCAAATTTATCTGGTGGTCAGAAGCAAAGAGTTGGCTTGGCAAGAGCGTTTTATGGCGACCCTAAGATTATAGTGTTAGATGAGCCAAATGCTAGCTTGGATACTCAAGGAGAGGAGGCATTAATGATGGCAATTGGTGTTGCAAAAGAAAAAAATATAACTACTGTTATCATATCTCATAAGACTTCAATATTATCCGCAGTAGATAAGATATTAATTATGAAAGATGGAATGGTGGCAGCATTTGGTAGTAAAGAAGAGATAATAAAAAAAATGCAGCAGTCACAACAACCCACTATTCAAAATCAAACTTTATAAACGAAACATCAAGATAAGATATGAAAGAAGAAATGAAAAAAATTACTGACTCTAAGAAAAAACAAAAACTTTCGAAGCTGGATAACAACGATGATATTGTAAGTGAAAATCTTGACGAAGAATATAATCCAGAAGATTTGCTAGATAAGAGTCCCAAAGAAAAATATAAAGACTATAAAATCTTAGACTTTAAGGCTTTTAAAGAATTTTTATCTGGCGTGAAAAAGTTTTTATTTGGTGTCACGTTAGAAAAATCAGAATACACTGAAAAAAACTACAAGGTTTTAAATAAGCAGATTAAATTTCCAATAATGTTTGGATTAATATCGATTGGTGTAACAGTAGGCTTTTTTGGTATATGGGCTGGTGTAGCTCCGCTTGATAGCGCTGTAACAGCAGAAGCTTTTGTGACTCTTGATAATCAAAAGAAGGTTATTCAGCCTTTGGAAGCTGGGGTTGTTGAAAAAATTCTCGTTAAAGATGGGGATATTGTAGAAAAGGATCAAGACTTAATTATCTTAAATCAAGTAAGGGCAAGTGCTGAATTACAGAAAGCATTGTGGCAACTACGTTATGCTTCAGCTGTAGACATTAGATTACAAGCAAGTATGAAGCTTTTAACAGATCTTCAAAGAAATTTGGATGATAAAAATTTTGTTCCTGAGATAGAGCTAGATTTTTCATCTAAGTATTTGCAGGATTCAGATCCTGAAGTTTTGCGATTGATTCAAACTCAAAAAGATGCCTTCTACTCTTTTAAAGATTTTTTGCTTTTTAGCTTACATGCCTTTAACAAAGATATTGAGGGAATCAAGCATGAAATAATCAGTGTTGAAGAAGCTATAAAATCAGACACAGAAGCTGCCCAAACATATGAAAAAGAATATGCAAGAAGAAATAAGTTATATCAGGATAAACTTGAAACTTTAGATAGGCTGAGTTCTTTAAAAATTGAGTTACAAAAATATAAAGGTAGTGTTTTGCAAAATAAATCGAAAATTGCGGCATATGAGCAAAGAATTGCTAAAGCAGAAAGTGAAAAGCGTAGATTTCTTGAAGAATATAATGTAAAACTAGCAGAAGAGTATAAGAGAAATCACGCAGAATATTTAGTAGACGAAGGTGGGTATCTACATGCAAAGGATAGTTATGAGAGAACAGTTATCAAAGCACCTAACTCCGGCATTGTCAAAGCTTTAGCTGTACATACTGTTGGTTCTGCGATACGTCATGCCGAGCCAATAATGGAAATCGTTCCTCAAGATGATAACCTGGTATTAGAAGCGTATATACAAACAAAAGATATTGATAGTATATATGTGGGTAGTGAAGTTAAAATTCAATTAGCTGCATACAGGGCTAGAACTATGCCCAGAGTGAGTGGTGAAGTGACTTATATATCAGCTGATAGATTTGACCCACAACCTGGCAATTCTGCTCATCAGCATTTAGGACCTATGGGGTATTATAAGGCTAAAATCAGTGTTTCTCAGGAAGAATTAGATAAGGTGAATATGGACATCAAACTAACTCCTGGAATGCCGGCCACTGTTTTTATAGTGAAAGGTACGAGAACTTTCGCTGAATACCTATACGCTCCAATAAAAGACAGTTTTCACAGAGCATTTAAGGAAGCTTAGATAACGTATAGAACAAACCTATAATTTATATAAGAGTTTTTATGAGTGTTTAAAAAAGTGTGCAAATTCATTACATATTGGTCTAAGGAGCAAGGTATTTATGGAAGTGTTAAGCAATATGAAAGATAAGCATAAAGAACTCAACAAGTGGCGAAGAAACCTTAAAAAGCACTATGAAGGGGTTCTTTCTCAGTGTAACAAGAGAGCTAGGTATATTGAGAGTGTTGTTAACTATTCTTATAGCAGTTTTTAGAGTATTAAGGTGCTCTTTGATATTTTTTTGCCAGGTATTGCGTTGTTATTACCAAACAGT
>CBFHIH010000042.1:0-7951 GCA_965655955.1 Candidatus Midichloriaceae bacterium
TGTCGTTGTCTCCTAGACTCAATGCTGATTTAAGTAAGATTATTTATATGAGCTTTTATAAAAAGAATAGAACGCCAAAAGTTCATATAATAGATCTACATACTGGAAAAAAAAGTTTGGTGGGTGATATGCATGGTATGTCATTTGCACCAAGATTCTCACCTGATGGCGATAGTATAATATTTTCTTTGTCTAAACATGGGACAACAAGTATCTATGAGATGAACTTGTTAAGTAAAGTGAAGAATAGGCTGACTGCTCTTGCAAATGTCATTGATACATCTCCTGACTATTCTCCTGATGGGGAAAAAATAGTTTTCAACTCAAATAGAGACACAAGCAAAGCTCAGTTATATATGATGGATAGAGATGGTTCAAACGTTAAACGAATAACATTTGAAGACGGGAGCTATAGAACGCCAAGTTGGTCGCCAGATGGGAAGTGGATTGCCTTTACAAAAATATTGCACGGCTCTTTTTACATAGGAGTAATAAACACAAAAAATTATACTGAAAGATTGTTGACAAATAGTTGGCTGGAAGAAAGTCCTTCATGGTCTCCCAATAGCAAAAGTGTGTTATTTAACAGACAAACTATGGACGGAAGAAATAAGCTGTATTCAATCGATATCAACGGAAAGAACGAAAAAGTTTTTCCAACTCCAACAGATGCCTCTCAGCCTTTTTGGTCTCGTGTTGCACCATAACTTCTTTTTTCAACACTCTCATATTGAATATGCGCCATTCAAAGTATCTTCTATCCAGGTCGATAGCGGATCTGAATTTATGGCAGAATTTGAACAAGCATGCGCTGATCTAGACATTGCATTGTTTGTACTCCCACCTAAAAAACCCAAATACAATGGCGGCGTTGAGCGTTCTAATAAAACCTTTAGAGAAGAGTTCTATGCCAGAAATGATCTAATTGCTGACTCTGTTGGTGCCTTTAAGGTTGAGCTCAAACATGCTGTTGCCAAATATAACTCTTACAGACCTCATCAAGCTATAGATTTTCTTACTCCTTTCGTATATATTAACAACTACAATGACCTCGCTCATTAGTCCAATATCTATTGAACTTGCACAATTACACATTAATTAGTTGAGTTATTATCATTTATGATATAGGATGTCTAGCTATAGTATTGTATTGAATAAAGTCATGATAAAGTCGTCTTTGACATATTTTTCTAACCCTGCTTTGGTTAACAAGAAATGGTTGCTTGTTGATGCTGAAGAACAGTCTTTAGGTAGGCTAGCATCCCAAATTGCAAAAGTGTTGCGTGGGAAGCATAAGGTAACTTACACCCCGCATATAGATTGTGGAGATAAAATCGTCGTTGTGAATGCTAAAAAAGTGAAACTTACTGGAAAAAAGCTTTCGCAGAAAATTTATTACAAGCATACGGGATATCCTGGAGGGTTGAAAGAAACAACGGCTGAAAAAATATTATTTGGAAAATATCCAGAAAGAGTATTGAGATTGGCGGTCAAAAGAATGATGCCGAAGGAAAGTCCTCTGGCGAGAAAGCAATTAAAAAACCTACATATATATTCCGACGCAGATCACCCTCATGTTGGGCAAAAGCCTGAAAGCATCTCTTTAGTTAAAAACAAACACAAGCAATAAATACAATGAGCACTAAGGAAAATTCTTTGTTAAAATCTACCTATGCGACGTCCAGACGCAAAACAGCAGTTTCAAAAGTGTGGTTGAAAAACCAGGGGACTGGAAAGATAACGGTTAATGGCAAAGATATCTCTGAATACTTTTCTAGATTGACGCATAGAGTTTTAATAAATAGTCCTTTTAACTCACTGAATGTTAAGGGAATGTACGATGTGAATTGTCAGGTTCACGGAAGCGGTATTTCATCTCAAGCTGATGCGGTGAAATATGGTATTAGCAAAGCATTGAATTTAATAGATGAAGCTTTTAGGCCAAAATTGAAAAGCTTGGGATTATTGACTGTTGATAGTAGGAGAGTTGAAAGGAAAAAGTATGGCCAACCTAAAGCTAGAAAAAAATTCCAGTTTTCAAAAAGATAGTATATTTCATATTTTTTATTCTTTTATATGGTAGCATTGCCTGCTTCGGTAAAAGGTAGATATAGAAATATCAAGAGCTTCATAAGTTATTTTCTAATTTTTATATATCTATTCACTCCATGGATACGTTGGTATAGAGGCGATGGAGTGAACAATCAAGCGGTTTTAATTGATCTGCCGTCAAGAAAAATATTTTTGTTTGGACTAGAGATAGTTCCACAGGATATATATCTTTTATCTATGCTTTTGATCGCTCTTGCTCTCTCCCTTTTTGCTTTTACATCTATTTTTGGCAGGGTGTGGTGTGGCTTCTTTTGTCCACACACCGTTTTTGTCGATTTATTTATGAGGTTAGAGCGTTTGTCTGCAAAAATCTTTGCTCACAACCCTTTCTTAGATAAAACTTTTAAGCACATTTCATGGTTTTTTTTATCTTTTACTTTTTCTTTTGGATGGATTTCTTATTTTAACGATGTAACGAAAATCTCCAAGGAGTTGATATCTCTCTCTTTAACTGGTAATGCTTTGCTCTGGATGCTTGGTCTTACTGCTTCTACTTACCTTTTTGCAGGATTATTAAGAGAAAGAGTGTGTGTCAATATGTGTCCTTATGGAAGATTTCAATCTGCAATGATTGAAAGTGGTACTTTGCTGGTTAGATATGATGAAGATAGAGGTGAGCCGAGAGGGAAATTAAAAGATAGTAGTTCTGGAGATTGTATCAATTGCAATAGATGTGTGTCCGTGTGTCCTATGGGAATAGATATAAGGGATGGCTTGCAAATGGCCTGTATAGGATGTTGTTTGTGTATTGACGCCTGTGATGAGATAATGATGAAAGTCAACAAAGAGCCGGGTCTGGTTAGCTATTCTCAGGAACCTACTGCAAATAACGCCAATGAATCAAAGTCTTTAAAACCAAGTATTAAAGCGATTTTATATTTTTTTGTATTACTCATTATATTCACTCTTACCGCCTTAATATTAACCCATAAGAAAAACACTGATATTTTTATAGAAAAAGACACCAGATTATTTTTTAGCCTAACTCCTGAAGGAAAAGTCAGAAATTCATATATAATAAAGATCAGGAACAATTCTTTCAAAGCAAAAGATTACACCATTTTTGTCCTCGGATTAGAAGATTATGGTATGAAGATGCAAGGAAGCAATCTTTCTTATCATAAAAAGCTAATCATGCGCCTAGAAAAAGAAACATCTGATGATACTGTGATATTTATCGAAACAAATGCGCAGTCACAATTAAAAAAACGAACTATCTATTTTGTAATAAAAGATGATGCAACGGACGAAACATATGAGATAAAAACAATTTTTGCTTTCAGAAATTGAGGTAATCCTGAAAATTCACGAAGCATTGAAGCGAATGTAATAATGAATTCCATGATTAAAATCAAGCTTCGCGATCATCTTTGCATAAGTGTATTAACTCAGAGTAAAAACTGCGATCCCAATTTTTTAGGCTAAACTCTGGTTTTTATTTTTATCCTTTCTAGAAATTTCTAAAAAATGTCTAATTATGCGACGGTCTTCTTACATAGATTTATTATCAATCTATCTCCAACCTATTTTTTGGATAATGCCATGTTCAGCTCCCTTTTATGCTTGCAATAGATCATTTATTAAAGTAGATGTTATAATTGATCTTGATGGTTCATGATAAGCGTTCTATGTTGAAGAATTTTTTAGTTTTGTCTCTTTTGACCCTCTTTTTTGGTTGTAATAAAGTAGAGAGAGAGGTTTCCACTCTATTGAATGAAAACAACAATCAAGAGAAGCCCAAATTAGTTTCTGTGCCGACTAAAAATCCTTTAAGGGTTAAGGTTGCTATGTTTTTACCCATGTCTGGTCAATATAGTAAAATAGGAAAGGGAATTGTCGATGCCTCTCAGTTAGCTTTGTATGAATTAAGAGCAGATAATATAGATCTACGTATTATAGATGTGGGATCGACTAAGGAAAGTGCTAAACTATCTACTGATGACATTGATCTTTCTGATATTGATGTTGCTTTAGGTCCTGTTTTGGATGAACAATACGATGCTATATACAACAATGTAACAAAGAAGGGTGTTGTCACCTTGTCATATTTAGATAATACACGCTTAAAATATAAGGATAATTTTTATTTATTGGGCATTATTCCAGAACAGCAAGTGCAAGAGATCTCTAATTATGCAGCTAGCCAGGGTTTTTCTAATATATATGCAATTGTTAAAAATTCGGAATATGGCTCTTCTGTGGAAAAGACCTTGCTCGACAATCAGAAAAGGTTCTTTTACAACACCAAAGATGTTGTTTTTTATCAGCGAGTTACTTTAGAAAATTCAAAATTGAATAAAGATCTCAAGAAAAAAAATAGTTTGTTGGACGCAAATAAAAAGGTTATAGAGAGGATCAATCATGATTTCTCTAATATCTTGCCAGGCTTTGGGCACCCTGCAGTTCTTTTGGCAGATAATAATAAAAATGCGATCACAGTTTTGAGAAATTTAAGGTCGTTGTCTAAAGGTGAGGATCGTAGTTATAAGGTTTTAGGTATAGGGGATTGGAGTAAATATAGATCTCAAGGATTTGCATTGGCGTCTGATGTGTGGATTTCCGATATACCGCATGATTTATTATATGCATTTGATTCTAGATTTTATGATACATACAAATACCTTCCTAGTAGGCTTTCAGCAATCGCATATGATTCTTTAATGCTAATCTCAGCAATTTCATATCCTGTTGATGGCACCATTATGATGCAATTTCAGGAATTAGAAAGAGCAAATGGGTATCAAGGCGTAACGGGTGTGTTTAGATTGAAATCCAATGGTTTGAACGAAAGGTTAATGTCTGTGTATAAATACCGTGGTAAAAAAATTATAGAGATCAGAAAATCTCGTTCTTCTTTTTAATTTTTTATTGACAGGAATAATTGCTGTTGCAGGAAGTATAAAGATGTTTGGCTCTGGTTATTGGATTCTTCTTTCCGTTTTGTTGATTTTTTCTGTGTTATTTGACCTTGCTATCGCTTTCAGAGGGTCGGATAACCTAAGTGTAAAATCTTCTATCAGGATATTTATATTTTGGTTTGTTGTTGCTCTTGCGATCAATTTCATGATCTATGTTAAAGCTGGGACGGAATATGCGATAGATTTTGCTACAGGGTATTTTTTGGAATTATCATTAAGCTTTGATAATGTATTTTTATTCATAATTATCTTCCGCTTTTTGGATATAAGTGAAAAAAATCAGCACAAGATATTGTTCTTAGGAATTTTAGGTGCTGTGATAATGCGTTTAATGATGATTTTTTTCGGTATTTACGTCTTTGACAAACTAAGTTGGTTATTTGTTATATTTGGCGTGATATTGATTTATAGTGGAGTAAAGTTGCAATATGCAACTGAAAAAAAAGAATCTTTTGCCGAAGGGGTTGGGATTAGATTGGTAAAAAAAGTCTTTAATTATGATAGCGATATCAAGGATAAATTTTTTCTAAAAAAAGATGGGAGATTATATATCTCAAGGATGACGCTTGCACTCATTTTAGTTGAAAAATCAGATGCACTTTTTGCCATAGACTCTATTCCTGCTATTTTGACGATAAGCAATGATTTGTTTATTGTTTTTAGCTCTAACATATTGGCGATTCTAGCCTTAAGAGCTATGTATTTTATTATAGCTCATGCGCTGAAAAATTTTAGATATTTAAAAAATGGAGTGGGGATAATATTAGGGTATGTGGGGATCAAGATGATTGTTGAGTATTTTGGAATGAAGATTGAGAATTTCATATCAATTCTTTTTATAGTAATGGTTATAGTTTCATCAATTATTTTGTCTCGTTTGATGAGAAAAATGGAAATAAAAAAATAACTATGTTAGAGTTCTGGGGAATTTAATAGATAAATTTTCCCAAATGAAGATCAGTGCTAATGATATACGTGTTGGAAATATAATAGAAGTTAATGGTAAAGACCTCGTAGTTTTAAAGACAGCCCACACACAGCCTGGCAAAGGTGGCGCCTATATTCAGGTAGAGGCAAAGAATATATCAAATAATTCTAAGGAAAATCATAGGTTTAGGAGCTCAGAGCATATTGAAAAAGTGAGGCTTGATGAAGAAAAGCATCAATATCTATATACAGAAGGTGAGATGATGGTTGTTATGAACTTAGAAACATTTGAGCAAAAATTCATAGATATTTCTTTACTCAAAAACAATCCTTTGATGCTTCAAGAAAGCATTGAATTGACTGTGGAATCTAAGGATGGAGAGGTTATATCTGCATCTTTACCACCTTCTATGATTTTTTCTGTAAAAGAAGCTGATGCTGTGGTCAAGGGACAAACGGCAACTTCTTCCTATAAGCCTGCCATTTTAGATAATGGTGTGAAAATAATGGTTCCTCAGTTTATAGAGACAGGAGATAAAATTGTAGTTGATACACAAGAATTGAAATATATTGAGAGGTCAAAGTAAAATGGTGATTTCATATGAAAAACTGTCAGGTATTATTTCTAAAGCGTTCCCAGAGGATGTTTTTGATCTAGAAGACACTGTAGGTGATGAAAATCATTATAGATTGTCCATAAAATCAGAAAGATTTAATGGGCTTTCCATGGTAGAGCAGCATAAGTTAGTGCATAAGGCTTTAGAGCAGTATTTAGGTGGTGATTTACATGCACTTTCTATTAAAACTTCAGAATTATAGGTGATTATGGATATTCAAAAAAAGATAAAAAGCACAATAGAGAGCAATGACGTTGTTTTATTTATGAAGGGCGACAGATATCAGCCATTATGTGGCTTTTCCAAATTTGTGGTTGATATTTTAAATCACTTAGATGTCAAATATTTAGATATTAATGTTTTGGAAGATAACGATATTAGAGAGGGTATAAAAAAATATAGTGACTGGCCTACAATCCCTCAGCTATACGTGCATACAAAGTTTATAGGAGGGTGCGATATAGTGAAAGAAATGTATGAATCAGGCCAATTGGGTGATTTATTTCAATAACATTGTGAATAGAAGATTATGAGTTGCTTGTTTAATAAGGATCAAAACGTTTTGTCTACGCTGACAGCGAATGGTCAAGAGTATAGTTTTTATAGCTTAAAAAAAGCTTCAGAATATTTAGGGCTAGGGATAGAGAAGCTTCCAGAGGTGAAGAAAATTTTGATAGAAAATTTGTTGCGAAGTGGAGATGATAAGACAAAATGGCAAATGATTAAAAAAATTGCTGATGAAAGTGATTCAAAATCTGAAATATTATTTTCCCCTGCAAGAGTGCTGATGCAAGATTTTACTGGAGTTCCAGCTTTAGTTGATCTAGCTGCAATGAGAGATAAGATGAGGGAAGGAAATAAAGATCCAAGAAAAATAAACCCACTGATCCCTGTAGATTTAGTGATTGATCATTCGATTCAGGTTGATTTTTATGGCTCACCAGATGCTGAATATAAAAATATTGCGCTTGAAATTCAAAGAAATAAAGAGAGATATCAATTCTTGAAGTGGGCGCAGCGGCATTTTGAAAACCTAAAGGTTGTGCCTCCAGGTGTGGGTATATGTCATCAGATTAATCTTGAATTTTTGGCAAAAGTGGTTTTTGAGAAAAGAGTTGAAAATAAAAGCATTGTTTTTTTCGACACCGTTGTTGGAACTGACAGCCACACTACTATGGTTAATAGCTTAGGCATTTTAGGATGGGGTGTTGGAGGAATAGAAGCTGAAGCAGCTATGTTAGGACAGCCTATACCGCTTTTAATCCCTCAAGTGGTTGGATTTGAGTTAACGGGCTCTTTGCCAGAAGGTGTCACAGCAACTGACCTTGCTTTGACCATTACAGAGATATTAAGGCAGAAAGGGGTGGTTGGTAAATT
>CBFHIH010000043.1:0-7227 GCA_965655955.1 Candidatus Midichloriaceae bacterium
AATAGGAGGATGCGTCAGAGATTTTTTATTAGGTGAATCTCCATGTGATTTTGATATAGCAACCACTATACTTCCAGAGCAAATTATTAAGATTTTCAACCAAAAAAAGATAAAGACCGTTCCTATAGGTCTAAAGCATGGAACTGTGTTGATTGGTATAAGTGGCAAATCTTATGAAATCACGACACTCAGGAAAGATGTGAAATGTTACGGCAGAAAAGCAGATGTTCTTTTTACAGATAATTGGGAAGAAGATGCGAAAAGGAGAGATTTCACCATCAATGCAATTTCAATGGATAGAGATGGTAAGATTTATGATTATTTTCAAGGAGAAAAAGATCTTAAAGATAGGATTGTGAGATTTATAGGTGAGCCAGAAAAGAGGATACATGAGGATTATTTGCGAATATTGAGATATTTTCGCTTTCTTTCATATTATGGGATTAAAAAAATTGATGAAAAGAGTTTTTCTTCATCACTGAATCTTGCAAAAAATCTTGAATTTATTTCTAAAGAAAGGATACGTATAGAGCTTTTTAAGATTATCTCCGCTAGATATTCTAAGGAAGTATTATTAATATTTAATAGACATAAATTTTTTAATAATATTGGTCTTAAGAGGATAGCAATAGATGAAAGAAAATTAAATGAAATGGTGTTTGTAGAATGTGCAATGACAAATTTTGCATTGCTGATTTTGAGCATAAAGGGTGATAAATCAGATATTTTGTCACAATTTATAAACGCTTTGGTTTTTACTAAGAAAGAGAAACAAGAATTGCAAAAATTACTTAATTACGATTTTAAAAGACAATATACAGACTTTGATCATAATAGATATATGTTCAATTATGAGCGCAATATCTACTTAAAATTTTTGTACGTGGTAAATCAATTTCAAAACATTGCAAAATATGAAAGCTATATTGAAGAGGCAAAGCTAAGCATTGAAAAACAATTTTTTATAAAGGGAGATGATCTGCTTGACATTGGCATTCCCCATAAAAAAATAGGTAATATCTTAAGATTAATTCAAGAAGAGTGGTTTAATAACAATAAGCTGACAAAAAATGAATTAATAAAGTTTGCAAAAAATCTACATTTCGCGGAGAAATAAATATGCGTAGATATATTATTAGATTATTCGTGATAGCGATTTTTCTGATTACTTTTTCTTATTTTCTGCTAAAAATTCCAAGTGTGTCAGAAGCTTTATATGTGATTAAAAAGCATGCTGAAGAGTTTGGTATGGTAAAAAACATAAAGATAAAGGGATGTGAAAATATTAAAGAAGATGAAGTGTTAAAATTAATGGATATAAACAAAGGGGATAAGGTATATTTATTAAATGCAAAGTTAATATCTAGTAGATTGTTATCAAGTAATGTGATAAAAGATGCTGTAATAAAAATGAGTTATAATGGGGAAATTAATGTACGAATAATAGAAAAAAAGCCTTTTGCAATTCTAATGCATGCTAAAGATTTTTTTCTTATTGATGAAGAATGTAAAATGAAAGTGAAGTTGAAAAATATCGAGAAGTACAAGCATCTCCCGCTGGTGATGGGTGATGGCTATGACAAAAACTTTAATACACTTATGTCCTTGCTTCATAATTCTCCTTTAAAATCTAGATGCAATTTTTTTCATTACATCGGAAATAGGAGGTGGGATATTTATCTAAAAGACGCGGTGATTTTGAAATTACCAGAACAAAATATTTCTCAAGCGTTGGTCATAGCGGAAAAATTTTTGAAAAACAAAAAGTATAAAGATGAAGTATATATTTTAGATCTAAGGCTTTATCCAGAGAAACTTTATTTTACTAACAAAGGGAATTAATGATTAAACCAAAGAATGTATTCGGCATTGTAGAGCTTGGAAACTCAACCATTACATCCGTGATTGCTAGATTTAATTTTGGGAATAATTATGAGATATTGTCGATTGCAAATACTAAATCTTGTGGGTATAGAAACGGAGTGATCATTGATATTGAATCTTTTAAAGATGCTTTGATAAGCTGCTTGGAATTGGCAGAGAAAAAAGTTGAAATGTCCGTGAAAAAAGTTTTTATCTCTTTGAATTCATCTTTTCTTATTTCCAAAATTTCCTCTTCTAGTGTTGATTTAGCAAACCATGAAATCACGTTAAAAGATTTGAATAAATTATTGTTCAAAGTGATTGAAAAATATAACACCAACGATAATGTTGATGTCATACACACATTTCCATATGAGTATATTTTGGATGGTAATAAAGGTATCATTCAGCCTTTAGGTCTTTTTGGAAGTCGTTTGCAGTGTTATTTTCATTTAATAAGCGCTCCAATGAATAATATCATAAATATTACTAAGTGTTTTGAAAAGTGTGGTTTAGAAGTTGATTCATATATCTCAAGCAGTTACGCTTCTGGTTTATCATGTTTAACAGTTGATGAAATGCAAGAAGGTGCGACATTAATAGAGCTTGGTGGCGGTTCAACTACTGTATCTAACTTCTCTCATAATAATATCATATTTACCGAAGCGGTAAAATATGGAGGAGACAATATAACTAGCGATATTGCAAAAGTTTTAAGTATTTCTTTTGATGCTGCAGAAGACATAAAGCGTAGATATGGTAGTGCCAAACAAGGAAATGTAACTTTAGATCAAGTGATCCAAATTGATGACCCTAATCATGGCGAGATCAAAATCAGCAGATCTGAGCTTAATGAAATTATTAACGCTCGTATGGTTGAAATTTTGAAAATGCTTGAGGAAAAGTTATACAAAAGCAATGAAACGCAGTTAATGCATAAAATTGTTATAACTGGTGGAGGAGCCCAACTATCAGGTCTTAAAACTCTAATAGAGGAAATTTTTGGGGTGAAGACACGTCTAGGTATACCAATCAATCAATATGGTGTTTCATTTGAGTATATACACCCGAGTTTTTCATCTGTTTTAGGGGTTGTGAAGTTTTTGGAAAAATCATCTATATCAAAAAAAAGGTATCTTTTTGAGGAAAAAAAAGGTGTTGTCAGTAAGATTTTTTCATGGCTTAAAGAAAATATTTAATTTATTTAAAAATGAAATTTTTTATAACTGGAACAGGAACTGATGTTGGGAAAACAGTGGTTTCTGGATGGATTACAGTTCACACTAATTATCATTATTTTAAACCTATACAGTCTGGTTCACCAACGGATTCAGAGTTAATTAGAGGTTTTGATGTGTTAGTGCATAAAGAATCTTATAGTTTTCAAATGCCTATGTCACCACATGAAGCGGCAAAAATGGAAGGGGTGGAAATTGATATGAATTCAATACATCTTCCTGCATCAAAAAATTTAATCGTTGAGGGAGCAGGAGGGATTTTAGTTCCGCTTAATAAAAAAAACTTAATGATCGATTTAATCAAGAAGTTTAACATTCCTGTTATTATAGTTTCAAAACCAGGTCTTGGAACAATCAACCATACGCTCATGACAATTAGGATATTAAGAGATAATGATGTTGATATATTGGGTGTAATCATGAATGGCGAAGATGTGCTAAGAGAGAGCAATGCTAAAAGTATCAAGATGTTTGGAGACATTGAAATTTTAGCAGAGTTGCCTGTATTTAACAAAATTGACAAACATTGTCTTTTGAAGTGTAAAATGCCTGAAAAATTAAAAGTATTGTTTTAATATGAATTTAGCACAATTAGATTCCAGTCTTATTTGGCATCCTTTTTCAAAAGCAAAGCTTTCTGATATGCCAATAGTGATAAAAAGTGGAAAGGGTTCTTATTTGTATGATGAAGATGGTAAGAAATACATAGATCTAATATCAAGTTGGTGGGTTAATTTGCACGGACATAGCCACCCACAAATTGCTGAAGCCATATCTCATCAAGCAAGAGAGTTAGAGCATGTTATTTTTGCAGATTTTACTCACAAGCCAGCAATTGAAATTTGTGACTTAATACGAAAGGAAATTAATGGCGATTTAACAAGATTTTTCTTTTCTGACAACGGATCCACTGCTGTTGAAGTTGCATTAAAGATGGCTTATCAATATTGGGTTAATAAAGGAGAGGGGAAAAGGAAGTTATTTTTATCTTTTTCAGGTGGATATCACGGAGACACAATCGGTGCAATGTCTCTTGGCGGAGGTAGCGGATTTCATGATATCTTTAAAAAATTATTATTTGACGTATTATTCATGCCATATCCCGAAACATGGGAAGGAGACGAAAATGTGTGGCAAAAAGAGAATGATGCTATTGAAAAATTACAGCAATATTTACTAGATTATAAAGGTCAGATATCAGCTCTTATTATTGAGCCCTTAATACAAGGAGCGGGTGGTATGCGAATTTGCAGAAAGGAATTTATTCAAAAAGTTATCAAGATGATTCAGGAGCAAGATATTTTGGTGATTTTTGATGAAGTGATGACGGGTTTTGGTAGAACTGGCAGCACCTTTGCGCTTCAACAAATTGGCATAACTCCTGATTTTTTATGTCTATCAAAGGGTTTGACAGGGGGTTTTCTACCCCTGGCGCTTACTATAACCACTGATGCTATATATGAAGAATTTCTTGTGGATCAACATTTAAGATATTCTTTTTCTCATGGTCATTCATATACAGCGAATCCAATTGCATGTAGCGCTGCTATTGCATCATGGAATTTACTTATGACTTTAGAGACGCAGGAGAAGCTTCAAGCTATTCATGTTCAGCATCAAAAAGAAATTAAGGACCTAAAAAAGCACTGCAAAAATATCGTTAAAACAAGGGTTGTAGGAACTATATCAGCTTTTGACATCTTGATGAAAAATAATGATAAAACAAGTATTCAAAAAATACGTCAAAATTTGCTCAGCAAAGGATTGTTAATGAGACCCCTTGGCAATACTTTTTATCTCATTCCACCATATTCTATAACGCCAGAAGAATTAAATGAGGTGTATCAAATAATAGCCAACGAAATCTCGCGACAATAAAGGCTATTTTCGGAATGTCGAATGAACTGTGTCATGCCTAATTTTCCCCACAAGCGAAAGGTCCTATTTTTTACCCCAGATTTAATCCTAGCCTATCAGGGAACATAATGTCAGGCTGGGCTATGGTCATGTACAAGCAACTGTATTTAGAAAGACAAGTAAGGATTGTAAAGATTAGTTTTAAGGATAGGGAGTGTTTAGAAAAGGGAATATTTTTGAAGAAAAAAGAAAAGTAGAAGGTGGATGGTAAAAGAAGAGGTTAATAAGGCTGATAATAGCTCTAAATTTGCTCAAAAGAGTGTAGTTTCTGAAGATTAAGCAGACTACGCCTGTGAAGTGGGGTTTTGTAGTGGATCTGCTTGCTTCGCCACTTATCGAGCTCCTTATTCTTGTCCCTCATTACTCTTTACTTACTTTTCCTTCATCTTATCTTCACTTTACTCTTTTTTTCAACACTCCCATGATTGACTCTAGACTGAAGGAGTTGTGAATCACTACCGCCTTGAGGCGGCAGTTGATTCACAGAGCAGCCCAAAAGGACTGCTGCTCTCTAACAAGCAATGAAATTATCATCAAAGCATGTATGGGATGTACAATGACCAATTATCTCATAATACGTATCGTATTTGAGTGGGACAAATTCGTTAAAATGATCCAAACATTTTACTTGCGACTCTTCATGAAACTTCAGGGCATCGTATGCTTGATCAAGACTTCTACCCAACCAATTCGAATCAGATGTTAATATTTTGACTCGCTAATGGTATGCCATCTTCATTCAGCTGATCACCAAACTTATCCAATGCTTTGAATTGATATACATTTGTAATACCACTTGCTAATGGTATGCCATCTTTCACCTGATTGCCAAACAAATCCAATGCTGCGAGTTGATATTCATTGTCAATATGACTCGCTAATGGTTCGCCATATTCATTCACCTGATCACCAAACAAATCCAATGCTGCGAGTTTATATTCATTGTCAATACGACTCGCTAATGGTTCACCATAATATTTATCTACCTGATTACCAAATACTTCCATTGCTTTTATTATTATTTGTTCTATACTTAAACTCATATTTTCCTCCCCTTAAGGTTTTATTGTAATTTTATAGTTTTAGAACTGCTGAACAAGCTCTTCTGAGCCTGCAGAAAACGAGTAACACTCTATTGATACATTACCAAGAAATTCACTTGAACACCCTCCCTAAACCTACTCTTTAATGCTAATACAAACTTAATCTCTTGTCAACAGTTTGTTAGAACTTTGAAGCAAGCTAATCCCATGATTTCCCAAATCACTACCGCCTTGAGGCGGCAGTTGATTCACAGAGCAGCCCAAAAGGACTGCCACTCTCTCAAACACTGAAATCATCATTAAAGCATATAATCTGTACAATAACTAATCACCTCATCATACGTCTTGCCTTCGCCTTCGATATACTGACCCAAACATTTCACTTGCGACTCTTCATGAAACTTCAGCGCATCTGATGCTTGCTTATAACTTAAATCCTCCTTCTTAGACAGCAATATTTCTAATGCTTCTTTTTGTGTATACACACTAAACTTCTTTGCTAAGCCCTCTTTGTCTTCAATTCCAGCCTCAAGCTTAGAAAGTTTTTTCATTATATCATTCCCAAACCTTTGCTCTTCTAGCTTTAAATCATATGCATCACGTACATAATATGCCAATGGTTTGCCATCTTCATTCACCTGATCACCAAATAAATCCAATGCTTTGAGTTTATATTCATCGTAAATATAATTCGCTAATGGTTTGCCATGTTTATTCACCTGATCACCAAACAAATCCAATGCTGCGAGTTGATATTCATCGTAAATATACCTCGCTAATGGTCTGCCATCTTTACTCACCTGAGTACCAAACAAATCCAATGCTTTGAATTGATAGACATTGCTAATATAAGACGCTAATGGAAAGCCATCTTTCAGCTGATCACCAAACTTATCCAATGCTTTGAGTTGATATCTATTATGAATATACTTCGCTAATGGTTCACCATGTTTATTCACCTGAGTACCAAATACTTTCAATGCTTTGAGTTGATATTCATTGTCAATACGACTCGCTAATGGTTTGCCATCTTCATTCACCTTATTACCAAATAGTTCTTTTACTTTTATCCATTGTGCACTACTTAATCTCATATTTTCCTCCCCTTAAGGTTTTATTGTAATTTTATAGTTTTAGAACTGCTGAACAAGCTCTTCTGAGCCTGC
>CBFHIH010000044.1:0-7045 GCA_965655955.1 Candidatus Midichloriaceae bacterium
CACTGTGAGTCAATTTTTTTAAGTACGCACTGATAACAAGAGGAGTCTCACTCATACCTGAGAATATATTAGCTGACACGGCAAATCCAAGAGTCCCACCAATTCTAAGCAGCTTTCTGAAAAAAAGTGAAAAAATATGTATAACAAAAGGCAATATCTTCCAATGAGTCAACACGGCGCTTAAAGCTGATATAGTGATGAGTATTGGAAAGCCTTGCAGCACAAGGATATATCCCAACCCACTGCTTTCTGGTGGCTCTGCAAGCCCCCCGAAAAGAAATTTCGTTGCGTGATTAGAGGATTTTGCAATTGCATCTAAAACAACGTTAAATTTAAAAAAAGTCTCTGTGATTGCAGGGATCTTGAATAAAACAAAAGCCAGCAAAAATTGCACAGAAAGACACTGCAGCACTATTACATAATTTATATTCTTTTTGTCTTCACTAAAGATTATAGATAGACCGATAATAAGGGAGACGGTTAATAAGCAGTGAATGATCTGTTCCATAAATGTTTTTTTTAGATTAAATTTTTTATCTTTGACTCTATAATGTCTATAGCTATTTTATTCTTTCCACCTTTTGGCACTATTATGTCAGCATGACGCCTAGAAGGCTCGATATATTTAAAATACATTGGTCTAACATGATTGTTATATTGCGTGATAACAGATGACACATCCCTGCCTCTTTCAACAGAATCTCTGTATATTCTCCGTGCCAAGCATATATCAAGTGGCGAATCCATATATATTTTTATATCTATCACACCTCTTAAACGCTCATCTTGAAGCAATAAAATGCCTTCAACTATGATAACAGGAGCCGGATAAACATCCATGGTGCTATCTTCTCGCAAATGAGTTTTGTAGTTATAAAGGGGTGTTTTAATTGCATTGCCTTTTTGCAAAAGCATCAGATGCTCAATTAATAAAGAGTGTTCAAAAGCATCTGGGTGATCATAGTTTCTCAAAGATCTTTCTTCAAATGAAAGCTCTGGAGAGTGTATATAATAACCATCTTCACGCACAATGGCTATCTTGTTAAGCTTGTCTTCTTTAAATATCTTACAAACACTCTCGCTAAACAAACTTTTCCCAGATCCAGAAGGTCCTGTGATGCCTATTATAATACTTTTCTTCATTAAGGAAGATTTTTTATTCAAGAAATGATATCACAGAGAAAATTTGTTTCAATCTATAAATCTTAAAAGCATTCTTCGGTGAGATATGAAACATATACATTACACCACATAACTAATTTGTTGTTTAAAATAATATATTTGTTATTCTCAAAATGAGCCATAATCTAGATTAAGATGAGACGATATCAGAATTTATTGAAAAGCTTTCAAATGCATATAGACACCCTTCCTTGTTTGAATAACCTTAGTTATTCAGTGATTTCAGGACTGGAGATACGATTATTGCCAGACGAGGTGTTAGATTTCTTTGTTTTTATTAAACAAAAAGAATTCGGGTTTGATATGTTGATTGACATATGTGGTGTGGATTATGTAGGAAGAAAAGAGAAAAGGTTTGAGATTGTATATCAAGCATTGAGTATGGGCCTGAATTGTAGATTGACGGCAAAAGTTTTGTGTGATGAAGAAGATTTTATACCAAGCTTAACAGAATTATTTAAGTCAGCTGGATGGTATGAAAGAGAAATATGGGATATGTACGGTGTATTTTTCTTAGGTAACGATGATCTAAGGAGAATTTTAACAGACTATGGGTTCTTAGGTCATCCTTTGAGAAAAGATTTTCCTTTGA
Organism: Candidatus Midichloriaceae bacterium; assembly: GCA_965655955.1. Classification (GTDB taxonomy): domain Bacteria; phylum Pseudomonadota; class Alphaproteobacteria; order Rickettsiales; family Midichloriaceae; genus CBFHIH01. The sequence goes on from CBFHIH010000044.1 coordinate 1,775, forward strand.
GCGGACATCATCAAGTAAGATTTAATATCGAAAAAAACAAGGTCACGAAAGAGGACGTAATACTTGAGCAGGAGTATAGAAATTTCGATTTAGATAGCCCTTGGAAAGGAATTAAAAACGTGATATTGCCTGGCGATGAAAAAGCCTCCAGTTAGTAAGCTGCAATTTTTTATATGTCGCGCTAATCTTTATATAGAAAACCTTATTCTTTTTATCTACCTTGCATTAAAACGCTTTGATGCTGTCAGGAGTGATTCAATCATTTTACGCACCATTCGTTTTGACAAGCTTTCTCCAATTGGATTGCTGATGTTTCCGGTGCTTTGGATTACAGTGATATGCTCTAAATCTATCCCTCAATTCTTGCTTTATTCTTTACTTTTTTTGTTTGGCGCAATTTACACAAGGAGTGCAGGAGTCATCATTAATGATGTTTTAGATAGAGATCTAGACATTAAAGTTGACAGAACAAAAGAAAGACCTATCGCTTCTAAAAAAATCAGCGTAAATAATGCTTTGATGTTGTGTGTGATAATGTTGTTAATGGCATTTTTGATATTAGCTTTTTTGCCATCAAAGTCATTAGTTGCAGGAGTTATTACTCTTATTTTAATGACAATATATCCAAAAATGAAGAGATTTTCAAAATATCCACAGATTTTTTTAGGATTGACTTATAATATGGGAATTTTCATCGTTTGGTTTGTTTTTGAGGGCTCTGTCTCCTTAACGCCTGTGCTTTTATATATAGCATCTGTTTTGTGGACCGTTATATATGATACTATATATGCATATCAAGATATACGGCATGACAAAGAACTGGGTATTTATTCCATGGCTATAACGCTTGGAGATAAGGGCAAGGTTGTTCTGATATACTTAGCAAAAATACTTATTGCTATTATCGGAATAGTTGGTTTATATACCTGGCAAAATTTACTGTTTTTTATCATCATCTACTTTGCCTATTTATTTTTAACATACGAGATTGACAACCTTGATCAAGAATGTCCAAAAGACTGCGCTGAAGCATTTAAAAATCAACTATTTTTTGGATTTATGGTGTTTTTAGCTTTTGCTATAGCGCAATAGCTCTTTTTTGCAATTTGGGAGTCAGAGTAAAAACTACGATCCTCATTGATCAAGATAAACTCCGACTCCTATTCCCACCCTTTCTATAAACTTCCAATTATGCAACAGCTAATATAGCTCTATAAAAGCCTTATTTAATGATCTAAGGGTGCGCTCAACTATTAACTGTTTTTTTAAAATCTGAACCAGTTGAAAATCTCACTTGTCTTTGTGCTGGAACTTCAGCCACAGTTCCTCTTGGAGTCTTAACTTTTGTAGCTTCTGTTTGTTTAGCCTTAAAAGTGCCAAAACCAACAAACCTCAGCTCATCATTATCTCTCATCACTAAAGCAATGCTTTCTAAAACCGAAGACAGAATCTTATCAGCATCTACTTTTGTACACTCCAATTTTTGAGAAAGAAGATTTAAAAAATCCTTTTTATTCATTTCACACCCATATACTTGCAATATCATTTAATAAATCATATCTTCATCGTAAAATCTAGAGTAATTTTTGCTTTATTAGTATACACTTAGTATTAAAAGAATACGTACAGGAAATGATCTTGAAAGTTTTTCAATAATAGATTATCCATTGATATATAATTTTTCACTAAATATCGCAGCAGATTAATGAAAGAACAGGATTTATTTCCTTCCGTGGCTTCTCAAAAGACCTATATTCCTTTAGCCAGAAAATATAGACCTAAGCTCTTCAAGGATGTTGTTGAACAACGACATATAGTGAAAATCATCACCAACTCCATAAATTCAAAAAAGCTTCATCATTCATATCTACTAACTGGCATAAGAGGTGTGGGAAAGACAAGTTTTGCTAGAATAATATCAAAGGCTATTAACTGCACTTCGCCTGATGGTGTTGAACCATGCCTAGAATGTAAAAGCTGTATATCGATTGAGGAAGGAAGAAATCAGGACATTCTGGAAATTGACGCTGCAAGTAACACAGGAGTCAACGATATAAGAGAAGTGATAGAAAATGCTAGATATATGCCGGTGCAAGCTGCCTATAAGATATACATCATCGATGAAGTGCACATGCTCTCAAATAGTGCATTTAATGCATTATTAAAAACGTTGGAGGAACCTCCTTTGCATTGTAAATTTATCTTAGCTACAACAGAGCAAAGAAAAGTTCCAAAAACTATCTTGTCAAGATGTCAGAAGTTGGATCTCCATAGATTTCACTCCTCAGAATTGCTTCAATACCTACATGATATTGCAACTAAAGAAGGGTATAGTGTTGATCAAGAGGTTTTACGTATAATCACAAAGACTGCACAAGGCTCTGCTAGAGATGCACTGTCTTTATTAGAACAAGCTCTTTTATCCGTTTCTTCCTATCAAGTTTCTTATTCCGATGTGGTTGAGATGTTTGGGATAGTTGATTCACAAGAAATATACCAGCTTTTTTATTATATTCTTTTAGGAAGTGTCAAAGAAGCTTTGTCTCTGTGCGATCTTTTGTATGGCAAGGGTTTTGAGATTAGAGCTATACTTTCTCAGTTAGGCGAGATTATTCATAAGATAAGCATGTTAACATTAGGTGATATGGATAATATATTTTCATCAGACTTTGAAAAACAGGAATGTTTGAAATTTTCTGAACACATCTCAAGCTTTGGATTGTCAAGGTTTTGGACGGTTTTGAACAATACCTTATCGAAAATTTCTCGTTCTTTAAATGAACTGTATGAACTTCATATGCTAGTGATCAAGCTATGCCACCTTAACATTGATGTCACCCCGGAAGAGATATTGAAAACATCTATAGCTGAACCAACTTCTGCTCTAGAAGTAAAAAAAAAATCATTAAATACGAGCAGATAGAAGATATTTTATCTGTTTTAGAGCAAAGTAATGAAATGCTCCTGTTTCATATTTTGAAAAATGAACTTTCTGTTATTAGTTTTGGTCACGGATTTATTAAATTTTCAGCAAATTCTGATAGAAATGATGTATTGAGACTAAAAAAGACATTGGATGCTTTGACAAATATTAATTGGAACATAGATTTTATCCTTGACGATCAAGCAAAAAGTTATGGACAAAAGGAAGCTGATATGATTAAGGTAGAGAAAGAAAAAACCAAATCTCACCCGTTGGTACAGGAGGTTTTGTCTGCCTTTGGAGGAGTTGAGGTTTCTGAAATAAAAATTAAAGGATAATTATTATGGACATTCAAAAATTAATGAGAAAGGCTGGCGATATAAAGAAAAAAATGGATCAAATGCAAAAGGTAATAGAAGAAAAAGAGATCACTGGTACTTCTGGTGGTGGGGCTGTAAAAATCCACACTACAGGCAAAGGAGAGGTTAAAAAAATATCCTTGGAGAAAGATATAGTAAATCCAGAAGAAATAGAGATTTTAGAAGATCTTATTGTTGCCGCGTTTAATAACGCAAAGCAAGCTGCTGATGAATTTTCAAAAGAAGAAATGGAAAAATTGGGTATACCAAGCTCAGGATTTCCTGGATTTTAAAATAGTAGTTAAAGTGCATCTTCTGTGAAAAAAGCAATAGCTATTCATTGGTTTAGGCAGGATTTAAGAGTTGCTGACAATCCGGCGTTGGTTTCTGCTACAGCTTATGCGAATGTTTTACCAATTTATATATTAGACGATAAAAACTGCGGTGATTATGCAATGGGTGCTGCAAGCAAATTTTGGTTACATCATTCTCTTGTTGCACTTAATAAATCTTTGAATGGGAAATTATCTGTTTATCAGGGTGATCCAATCGATGTTATTCATGAGATCATCAATCGTTATGATATTAAAGCTATTTATTGGAATAGATGTTATGAACCTTGGCGTATTGCGCGTGATTTAAAGGTGAAAGAATTTCTTACGTCAAAAGGTATAGAAATAACAAGCAGCAATGCTTCTTTATTATGGGAACCATGGGATGTTAAAAAAAATGACGGTACTCCATATAAAGTTTTTACGCCGTTTTACCGCAAAGGATGTGGTGAAGCTCCCTCACCACGTCTCCCCATCACAAAACCGGATATATCTCGATATATTAAAGACGATAATGCTTTAGCAGATATCGCTGAACTAAAACTACTGCCAAAAATTAGATGGGACAAACAACTTGAATCTCATTGGCAAATAAGTGAGCAAGGGGCCCATGAAACATTTGAATGCTTTGTTGAAAATGGGTTGGATAACTATAAAGAAGGACGAAATATTCCAATGAAGCCTTATGTCTCAAGATTATCTCCATACCTACATTTTGGTCAAATATCACCAAATCAAGTATGGTATGGATTGAGAAGCATCGGTGATGATAAGAACATAGATCATTTTTGCAGTGAACTAGGGTGGCGTGAATTTTCTTATAATTTGCTTTATTACAATCCAGACTTTCCTAAAAAAAACCTTCAAAAGAAATTTGATGATTTCCCGTGGATAGAAGACAATGACTTGTTAACTGCTTGGCAAAAAGGAAGAACAGGCGTGCCGATGGTTGATGCAGGAATGAGAGAGCTTTGGCAAACGGGTTATATGCATAATCGAGTCAGGATGATTGTTGGTTCCTTTTTAGTCAAAAATATGCGCTTGCATTGGCGTCATGGAGAGAGGTGGTTTTGGAACACTTTGTTAGATGCTGATCTTGCTAATAATAGTGCCAGCTGGCAGTGGGTTGCTGGCTGTGGAGCTGACGCAGCACCTTATTTTAGAATATTTAACCCAGTGATGCAGGGTCAAAAATTTGATCCAGACGGGGAATATATTAGAAAATATATCCCGGAGATTTCAAGTCTGCCTAATAAATTTTTGTTCAATCCATGGGAAGCACCAAAAGATATCTTAACCCATGCTGGAATTAAATTGGGAGAAACATATCCTCACCCAATCGTTGATTTAAAACAATCTAGAAATGCAGCTCTTCAAGCATTTGCAAAACAGCGAAACCTTGAGACTGTGCTGTAAATAAAATGCGTGTGATTCTATTAGAAAGACCATTGCATAAATGGCTCTTTTTTTCAATTTGGACGTCAAGGTAAAAACTGGGATCCTCATTTATCACGATAAACTCTGATTATTATTTTTACCCTTTCTACAAATTTTATAGCGCAACCTGTTTTTAGGTAATAGGGAGTGTTGAAAAATAAGGAGTGGATGGAGTATAATCAAAGAGAATGAAAGCAAAAAAGATATGTCAGAACAAATG
>CBFHIH010000045.1:0-6985 GCA_965655955.1 Candidatus Midichloriaceae bacterium
GCCTATATTCTAATATTGTTTGACACATTAACGTATTTTTTTCCTTGTTTCAAAGATCAGTGGTACATTTTTATGGGAGCTACGTTTCTGATATTAACCTTACACACATTAGTGAGCATGGGAATAAAGGAGGCTACTCTTGTTAATATAATCGTTATGTTCGCAAAATTAATACCAATTGCTTTTTTCATTGTTGCGGTAACTTTCTTTTTAAATATGGACAACATAAAATTTGATTTTTTAGGAGAAAATGTTTCAGGATCTCTATTTGATCAAGTAAAAAAAACAATGCTTGTCACAGTATGGGTTTTTATAGGAGTGGAAGGAGCGGTTGTTATTTCTTCAAGAGCTAAAAATAGAAAAGATATAGGATATGCGACAGTTATAGGATTGTTGTTTACTATGTTTTTATACATCACAGTTACTTTCATTACTCTTTCAGCTCTTCCTAGAGAGGTTGTTATCAGTCTTCCAAACCCTTCTTTAGCATATGCTTTAGAAATGTTAATAGGTAAAACTGGTGCAATAATTATGAATGTAGGATTGATTATTTCCATACTAGGTGCTCTCCTTGGATGGACTATATTAGCGACAGAAATTCCTTATATTGCTGCGAAAGATCAGGTAATGCCAAAGTTTTTTGCTAAAGAAAATAAATCTAAAGTTCCAATAACTTCTTTAATAGTTACGAATCTAAGCATATATGGCTTCATAATATTGTCTATGATTTATGCTGAAACCTATCAATCAGTGTATCTAATTGCGAGCGCTGCTATTTTATTGCCATATACTTTAAGTATGTTGTTTTATGTGAAAAATTTATTGTCTCAAAAAAACTTTTCTTTAAAAAATATCTTTATAAGTGTTATAGCATGTGTTTATAGCTTGTGGTTACTTTACGCAGCTTTGGAGTATTTATTTTTATGCTCTATCATGTATTCAATAGGGGTGATACTTTTTATTATAGAGAGAAAACGTAATAAAGTGAAGATTTTCACTAAAACAGAATTTTTGTCTGCGTGTATAATTTTTTCCATAGCATTAATAGGGATAGCTTTGATAACACGTGGAGCGATTAGTTTAACATAATTGGAGTTGATTATGAAAATAGTGGTAGCTTTGGGAGGAAATGCTTTGCAGGCAGGGTCTGATATCGCTCCTCATACTCAGTTGCAGGTATGTAGAAAAACTGTTAAAAGCATAGTTGATTTGATTCAGAGTGGTCATGATATAGCTTTGGTTCATGGCAATGGGCCACAAGTAGGTGAGATTTTTTTATCTAATGAGGTGGCGCGCAAAGCAGATAAAAGAAGAATACCTTTCCCCCTTGATATATGTACAGCGTTTACGCAAGGTTATATAGGCTATCATATACAGTCTGCTTTAAATGATGAATTGCATAGTCGATCCATTTCTTCTAAAAAAGTGTCTACTATTATAACGCAAGTCAAAGTGAATGCAGAAGATCAGGCTTTTTCTTCACCAAGTAAGCCTATAGGAGGTTTTTATACTGAGGAGGAAGCAAAAGTTCTTCAGGAAAATGAAAATATTGTTATGATGGAAGATGCTGGCAGAGGATGGAGGAGGGTTGTTCCCTCACCAAAACCAGTAGATATAATAGAAAAAAGCGTTATACAGCAAAATTTTGAAACGGGTAATATTGTGATTTCGTGTGGGGGTGGGGGCATACCAGTTGTTCAAAAGAATGGAAAAACTGTTGGCGTTGAAGGTGTCATAGACAAGGATTTCGCAGCTTCAAAATTAGCAGAAATAATAAATGCTGATCTTTTATTGATATTGACAGAAGTTGATCATGTATATGTTAATTTTAATACACCAAATCAAAAGCATGTTGATAGATTGTCAATTAAAGATATCAATTTATATGAAAAACAGGGGCAATTTGCGAAAGGAAGTATGTTACCAAAAGTTCTTGCTACAAAAGAATTTGTGAAATCTTGTGAGGGGAAAAAGGCTATTATTACATCTTTATATAATGCAAATAATGCTATTCAAGGAAAAGTGGGAACGGTAATTGCAGAGCATTAAAATCTCTTGCATCATTAGTAAAAAACTTGTAAATGTTTTGAACAATAACATAAGACCATTTTGACATGTCATTATTAGATGCAGAACCTATATATAAGCCCTTTCATTATCCTTGGGCATATGATGCATGGAAGAAGCAACAGCAGATACATTGGTTGCCTGAAGAAGTGCCATTAGCTGATGATGTGCAAGATTGGAAAAAGAAATTAACAGATCAGGAAAAACATCTACTTACGCAAATATTCAGGTTTTTTACACAGGCGGATATAGAAGTGAATAACTGTTATATGAAGCATTACTCGAAGATATTTAAGCCTATAGAGATACAAATGATGCTTGCTGCATTTTCTAATATGGAGACTATACATATTGATGGTTATTCACATCTTTTAGATACCTTAGGGATTCCAGAAGTAGAATATCAGGCGTTTATGAAATACAAAGAAATGAAGGATAAGTATGATTATATGCAGCAATTTAACGTCAATAGCAAAGAAGATATATTAAAGACGCTTGCTGTTTTTGGTGCTTTCACAGAAGGGCTTCAGTTGTTCGCATCCTTTGCAATGCTTTTGAATTTTCAGAGATTTGGGAAGATGAAAGGTATGGGGCAGATTGTGGCATGGTCAGTGAGAGATGAAACGCTCCATACTCTTTCTATCATTAAGCTCTTTAGAACGTTTTTGAATGAAAATAAAGAAGCATGGACACCAGAACTTGAAAGTTTTTTATATAAGGCGTGTCAGGATGTTGTTGAGCATGAAGATGCTTTTATTGATCTTGCTTTTAAATTTGAAGGAGCAATAGAAGGCATGGAATCTGGTGATATAAAAAAATATATAAGATTCATTGCAGACAGAAGGCTTAAGCAACTTGGATTAAAGGAGATATATAAAATAAATAAGAATCCTTTGCCATGGTTGGATGAAATACTTAACTCTCCTGAGCATACTAATTTTTTTGAAAACAGGGTGACTGAGTATGCTAAATCAGCCACTCAGGGATCTTGGGAGGATGCTTTTAATATATTTGATGACCTTAAGACTTAATTGGTATGCTCGTTGATAGCCACTGTCATTTGGATTTTAATGTGTTACAGAAAGATTTGGTTTCTGTACTCAAAAGAGCTTTTGCAAACGATGTTACATTGCTTCACACAATATCAACAAGAATTAGTGAGTTTGATAATATGCATTCGATTGCGCTTTCAAATGATGCAGTTTTATGTTCAGTGGGAAATCACCCATTAAACCTTGATAAAGAGGGTATTGTTGATGCTCGAGCAATTATTGAATATACCGCAAAAGACAAGGTTGTGAGCATAGGTGAGACGGGATTAGATTATTATCATGGTTCTGTGGATAAAAGTTTACAAAAAAAAAGTTTCATAGAACATATTATGGCTTCTCAAGAAACATCTTATCCTCTCATAGTTCATACAAGAAACGCAGATGAAGATACCTTTACTTTGCTGTATGAGAATTACAAGAAAAAGTCTTTTAAAGCAATTATGCACTGCTTTACTTCCTCTATGTGGTTGGCAGAGAGGTGTCTGGAACTAGGTTTTTATATTTCAGCTTCTGGGATAGTGACATTTAAAAATGCCAAAAATGTTCAAGAGGTGTTTAAAAAAGTTCCTTTAGAGAATTTGCTTATAGAAACAGATTCTCCATATTTGGCTCCAGAGCCAATGAGGGGGAAATCTTGCGAGCCAGCATATTTAAAGCATACAGCAAAATATTTAGCACAATTATTAGATATTAGTTATTCAGAGCTTGCAAAGAAAACATCTGAAAATTTCCATAATCTATTAATAATCTAGTTATAATAGATGTTCACCTCTTTTTTTGGTGAAATATAGATTGATGATTTCTGCAGCCACTTCTTCTATAGCCTTATATGTCACATCAATCATGGGGATTTTTTCTTTGAGAAATATCTGCTTGGCATAATTCACCTCTTCCTTGATGCTCAACATGCTGACATAGTCATTATCATTAGACTTGATGTCATAGCCTAAAAGTCTGGCACTGCGAATTTCTGTCAACCTGTTTGGCATGATAAACAGCCCTACTATGAGTGGCTTTGTGTATCTTGAGAAATCATAATGAACATCTTTGATGATTGGCCAATTGGCTACTTTGTATCCCCTTTGCGCTAGATATAGTGAAGTGGGCGTTTTTGATGTTCGAGAAATGCCTGTTATTAAGATGTCAGCATTATCATAATCCTGGTTTTGCTGACCATCATCATGAGCTATTGCAAAGTTTAAGCACTCTATCTTCTTAAAATATTGCGAATCTGAGAATATTGTTTTGCCAGGAGTGGTTTTCGAAGCCGAGATTCCAGAGTGCTTTGATATCACATCCACTATATCTGAAATGGGCGATATGCAAAATATATTAAGAGATTTGCACCGTTCTTTAAGATATTCTCTTAGATGCTTGTCCAAAATTGTGTATATCACTACACCAGGTTTGGCTTTTATATCTTTTATTAGTGTATCAATTTGATCTTCTGATCTGATTAGAGGCCAGACATATTCATTGAATTTTATGTTTTCAAACAAGGATGTTGCGGCTTTTGAAACGGCTATGACAGTTTCTGCTGAAGAATCTGACACCATGTATAGATCTACATCATTCATCACTGTAAAATTAATTGCTTGCTCTTGATCCTGATGTTATATAATATTTATCCAACTGCAAATTTCTATTTCGTTTTATGATAAAAAAATATTTGGTTGCGATAAGTGCCTTATTTCTTCTTACGTCTTGCTTGACCAATGAGGCTGGAAAGACTAACAAAGCTGCTGTTGGAACATTTGCTGGAGGAATAGCAGGTGCTCTTTTGGGATCCACCATGGGAAAGGGTAGTGGGAAGAGTGTTGCAATTGCCACAGGGGCCATATTAGGTTCTTTTGCTGGAAATGCTTTTGGAAGGTCTTTGGATCAAAAAGACCTAGAAATGCACAATCATGCGCAATCATCTGCACTTGAGAGTAATAGGGTAGGGGTCTCTTCAACATGGAGAAATCCTGATTCCGGTGTTTCAGGATCTATAACGCCAACCAAAACATATCAAAATAATCATGGGGAGTATTGCAGGGAGTATACTCAGAAAATAGTCGTCGGCGGAAAGACAGAGAGTGGATATGGTGTTGCATGTCGACAAGTCGATGGATCATGGAAAATAGAAAAATAGTTTATGAATATGAAAACTGATTTATTAAGTGGCAAAAAAGGTGTTATATTTGGTCTTGCAAATTCAATGTCAATCGCTTGGGGCATTGCCAAAACCTTAGCTGACAGTGGGGCAGAGCTTATCCTTACTTATCAAAATGAAATCCTAAAGAAAAGAGTTGAGCCCTTGGCAAAGGAGTTATCTTGCGAAACTCTGATTCAGTGCGATTTAACTAAAGATAATGAGCTTGACAATTGTTTTGAAACCATAGAACAGAAATTCTCTAAGATAGATTTCATAGTTCATGCGGTGGCTTTTTCAGATAAAAATGAGCTTCGTGGCAAATATATAGATACTTCAAGAGCGAATTTTTTGAATACCATGGACATTTCCTGCTATTCATTTGTAAATGTTGCAAAAAAAGCCAATTCATTGATGAATCAGGGAAGCTCTATTATTACACTGACATATTATGGCGCTGAAAAAGTCGTGCCTAATTATAACGTGATGGGTGTTGCAAAAGCTGCTCTTGAATCGAGTGTGAAATATGCTGCTGCTGACTTAGGAAGACAAGGAATCAGGGTTAATGCCATATCTGCTGGGTGCATAAAAACCTTAGCAGCTGCTGGTATAGGGGACTTTAAATTTATGTATAATTTTAACGCAGAAAATTCTCCTCTTGGCAAAAATGTGGATATATTTGACGTCGGTAAAACAGCATTGTATCTTGTCAGTGATTTGTCGACAAATGTCACAGGAGAAGTGATATATGTTGATGCTGGATATAACATCATGGGATCTCCAAAAATCAAGGAGGGGGAATGATGAGGTATCTATCCCTGTTGATCATGGGTGCTTTTATGTTTCTTGTTTCTTGCGCCGCTAAAGACCCTTCGGTTTATGATATCAAAAGCCCTTGTGTGTCAGCTGTTGGTTATGAAACATCATCGCCATGCGCCAAAAGATCTCCTGTTATGAACGTTTATTTTAATTAAATGAGGAAACAATGGAAAGAACTCTTAGCATTATTAAGCCTGACGCTGTAAAAAGCAATTACATTGGCGCAATCAATAAGAAATTTGAGGACGCTGGCTTAAAAATAGTTGCACAAAAAATGATGCACTTGACTAAAAAACAAGCAGAGATGTTTTATAAAATCCATAAAGAAAGACCGTTTTTTAATAGTCTTGTTGATTTCATGATTTCTGGTGCGGTGGTTGTTCAGGTTTTAGAAGGTGTAGATGCAGTGAAAGCTAACAGAGATATCATGGGAGCTACAAATCCAGAAGAAGCTCTGGCGGGTACGGTTAGAAAAGAATTCGCTAAAAACATAGAAGAGAATGCAGTGCATGGGTCGGACTCTATTGAAAACGCAAAAAAAGAAATAGAGTTTTTCTTCAGTCAAATTGAAATTTTTAGGTAAAACATGCTGAATTAACTTGTATTATTTTGATAATATGATATCAATTTATTGTGCTTATATATGATCCCGTAGCTCAGCTGGTAGAGCGACTGACTTTTAATCAGTAGGTCACAGGTTCGAACCCTGTCGGGATCACCACTTTTAATTTACCCCATTACCGAATGCCTGATAACTCTTCCAAGAAAAACAATAGTGATGTTAAAGAAAACTATGGAGCAGACTCCATTAAGGTTCTAAAAGGACTTGATGCAGTCAAGAAACGTCCTGGAATGTATATTGGTGACACAGATGATGGATCCGGTTTGCATCATATGGTCTATGAGGTGGTAG
>CBFHIH010000046.1:0-6710 GCA_965655955.1 Candidatus Midichloriaceae bacterium
TTCAGCTTAGGCTTTTCCCACATTGCTTATAATTCTCCCTTTCCCTTCGACAAAATAACTCTTTTCTAAACACTCCCTTGTTATACATGCAATATGTTGATAAATATTCCTGATTCACTAGAAAACTTTGTTGTATAGCTGGATATCTTTAAATTTGTTACGACTTTGCTCGTTGTTTATGTAGGTTTGTCACACTTCACGCCTCGCTCAGTGTGACGAAATTAAAGCTGTTGCGCTATAACAGCCTACTACCAAATTTTGTTCGTTCCAACCTTATTTTGTCGTCAGCTTTCTTCAATCAACTCCTCACGAAATTAATCTTATCTTAGCTAAGGGAACGTTATGATCAGCTCATATGGGATTGAAGTCCTTTGCTCTTATGCCATGTCCAGTGTATGTAAAGCGTATATAAATTATAGCGGTTTTCACATTATTCTTTTTTGAAAAGCAGCTTTAGATCCTTTATTTTGCACTATATGTGATGGGTTATTAAAGAGCTTATCAAAAGCTTCTAATGAAAATGCATGATGCAATTTTTTCAGTAGCTTCACATGATCAAGGACCAAAGTGACTATATACATAATCTCTGCTTCATCATACCCTTTTGATGTTAATAAAAACAACGGGCTACCGAAAGATTTTATCTCTTTATCGTTATAAACATAAACGTCTGAGTTTATTATTATGGGGGATATTGATTTGTTTATGTCACCTAATCCATTGATCAGATTGTCGTCGATGCTTAAAATATGAGTTCTGCAAGCTTTAGTTATTTTATCGGTGATAATGTTAGGGGTGCCAGAATATATGACGGAGGCATCGACTTTTTTGCCACATAGTGCAGCAACTTTTTTATCTAAGTTCCCGATGTGTTCTTTTATTATATTATTTGTTTCCCAGTTTTTTATTGTGATCACCTGGTTAAAGACAATATTAGATGAAGAATCCTTTTCGCCAACATCAATTACTGCATTATGTAGATCATCTAAGGATTTTATCTTCCTGTCGTCTTTCACGAGTATGTTAAGGCTTTGATTATAAAATGACATAACAAATTCTAGTTTATCTTGCTGCTCTTCTTTGATGCTGTTGAGTAAAAATGATTGCGACAGTCCTATATCTATATCTCCATTTGTTAAAGCATTAAGAACTTCGTAGTCACTTTGATATATTGATTGTTTGCAAGATAAACCTTCGTTGCTGGTTTGAATATTAATCAAGTTACACAATATGGTAGATACATCATAAGAATGAATGCTACTGCCAATTTTAACACTTCTCTCTGAGGCTAAAAGGTTCACTGTGGGGCTAAATGCAAAAAGGAGGAAGATTAGTAGTTTTTTTAGATAATGCATAGTTTTAGATTATTTTAACAAGCCTTTGTCTGACAGGATTTGTATTATTTTTTCATGGACTGATTTTATCTTATCACACCCGTTTATAACCACAATCCTATTAGTGTTTTGTTGAGCAATTTTTAAAAACGCATTTCTAATCTTGGTATGCATTGTTAAATCTTGAGTGTCATAATGGTCAGCAGTCTTATTCACTCTTAATGAAAGTCTTTTGTTTATCTCATCAACTGGGAGATCTATTAAGAATGTTATGTGTGGTTCAAAAGAATTGATGGCAGTCTTGCGCATTTTCTCCATTATTTCTAAATTGAGACCTTTCAGATAACCTTGATAGCAAACCGAAGAATCATGAAATCTATCGGATAACACCATAGTTTTCTGTATTAGTTGGGGCGTTATAACTTGATTTATATGCTCTCTTCTTGCTGCAAGCAACAATAGATATTCTGTGAGAGGATCTGTCACGCCATCTGTTAATAATATGTCCCTGATTTTTTCACCAATAGCGGTGCCACCCGGCTCTCTAGTGACAAAATTTGCTATTCCCTGTTTTGATAAAAACTTCGACAAGAGGTTGATCTGAGTTGTTTTGCCAGAACAATCACACCCTTCAAAAGTAATAAACCGCATTTGTTCATAAAAAATTAGTGATTAAATATATCTTGTGTACAATAAAATAAGCAAGTAGTATCAGTAAAATAAATTAATTAATTTTTTCGTATGTCTGGCAGCGTACATACAGATCATCTTTTTCTTGGTTTAACAAGACCTCCTTTGCTCTTTGGGGTGAGTTATAATTTCGCCGTTCTGAATGCTTTGCTGTGTATGGTGCTCTACATTATGTATAACGATTTTTTATATCTGGTTATAGCCTTTCCTATACACGGATTGGGTTATTATGTGTGTTCAAAAGAGCCATTATTCATAGAGTTATTTAAAGTGAAAGCGCAAAAGTGCTCAAGGTGTAAAAATAAATTTTTTCATGGAGCAAATTCCTACGATCCTTTTTAGATATATGTCTTATGCTTAATTTGTTCTCTAGCTCTCCATCTTATCACAATGTTATGAAGAAGGAGTTCTCGCTTGATCACTTTATACCTTACATGCATCATTTGGATGAGAATGTTGTTTATACGAAAGATAATCAGCTTGTTTTGACAATGGAATTAGGGGGCTTTTCCTTTGAGACGGCAGATGATGAGGATCTAGATATTAAAAAGAACTTACGTAACTTCTTGTTCAAAGGAATGTCTGACCCTAATTTATGTCTATATTTTCATAATATTCGCAGAAAGCAAGATGTTTATGAAGATATGCTAAGCGATGTAGATATGCCAGACGGTTTCGCAAGCTATTTAGATCAAAGATGGCGTGAAAAACATAAAAATCACAAAGGATTCTTAAACTACCTATATATCACGGTTGGCTATAAACTAAAGGGTGGTTTCGACACGTCTTTTTTTTATGACATATTATGTAAAATTTACCCAAAGAAATCTTCACAGCAGCCTAAGGATGATTCGATGATTGAAGGTTTTGAGCAATTGCAAGAAGTGAAAAATAGGTTGATTAATTCGCTCAGACAATATTCACCTCGTCTTTTGGGGATGGTGAATAGAGGGGGGAATCTTTACTCTGAAGTAGCGGAGTTTTTTAGCAGTATAATCAATGTTACGGAAGCTTCGAGTGTACTTTTAACTCATAGCCCCATCTGTTCTTTGATTTCTAATCAAAGAATGTTTTTTGGTAAAAAGGCCATTGAGATAAAGGGTATAGATGGTCGATCTAAATATGCGGCTATGGTAAGCATGAAAGAATATGGTCCAAAGACATGGCCTGGGATGCTGGATGGTTTTTTGCAACTGCCTTTTGAGTTTGTTTGTACGCAATCTTTTCAGTTTGTTAACAGGCAAATTGCAATAGCTAAAATGCAGTTGCAGCAGAACCGAATGATGCAAGCAGGCGATAAGTCGATATCACAAATAGCTGGAATATCTGAGGCTCTTGATATGGCAACAGGTGGTGAGATCTCATTTGGAATGCATCATTTGACAGTTATGTGTATCGCAGATTCTCTGAAAGAGCTAGAGAATGCAGCCTCTATGGCATCTGTTGAATTAACTAACACGGGCGGTGTTGGCATTAGGGAGAAGGTGAATATGGAGCCAGCTTTTTGGGGGCAGTTGCCTTGTAACTCTGATTTTATTGTAAGATCCTCGATAATAAATAGCTTAAACCTTGCCTCTTATAATTCTTTTCATAATTATCCGATTGGTAAAAAGTCAAAAAATCACTGGGGAGATTGTGTGACGATAATGGATACAACTTCTGGGACTCCCTATTATTTCAATTTTCACATAAGAGACGTTGGGCATACAACTATAATTGGTCCAACAGGTGCTGGTAAAACCGTGTTGATGAATTTTTTATGCTCTCAAGCTCAAAAATATAGATGTAGACTTTTCTTTTTTGATAAAGATAGGGGGGCTGAAATATTCATAAGGGCTTTGGATGGCAATTATTCTATAATAGATCCTGGAAAGGTTTCAGGATTCAATCCATTGCAAATGGATGATACAAGTGAAAATAAAACATTTTTGTTAGATTGGCTAAAACAGTTGGTTTCTACAAATGGAGAGAATATTACAGCTGAAGATGTAGATCTTCTGTCAAGAGCAATAGAGGGGAATTTTAAATTAGAAAAAAAGGATAGAAAATTGTCTAATATCTCGGCGTTTCTTGGCGTTTCTGGTCCTGGAACCTTGGCAGGTAGGTTGAGTATGTGGCATTCAAATGGCTCTCATGCAAAGTTGTTCGACAATGATAAAGATGCTATAGATTTTGGCGTGAAGAATGTGTTTGGATTTGAAATGGGGGGGTTGTTGAAGGATAAGTCTAGTTTAGGGCCTGTTCTTTCTTATATCTTCCACAGAATAAATATCTCCCTTGATGGCACTCCAACAATGATTGTTTTAGATGAGGCATGGGCTCTGATAGATAATCCTGTTTTTGCGCCAAAAATAAAAGATTGGTTGAAGGTTCTTCGTAAACTAAACACATTTGTTGTATTTGCTACGCAAAGTGTTGAGGATGCAAGCAATAGTAAAATTAGTGACACTTTGATTCAGCAAACTGCAACACAAATATTCTTGCCCAATCTTAAGGCAACCGATGTTTATAAAAAATCATTTATGTTAAGCGAAAGAGAATTTCAATTGATAAAAACGACTGATCCGGGTACTAGATATTTCTTGATAAAGCAAGGAAATGATTCGGTGGTTGCCAAAATTGATTTATCAGAATTGCCGGAAGTTATAGACATTTTATCAGGAAGGGCAGAGACTATAGTTGTGCTTGATGAAATATTAAAAAAATATGGTGATGATCCAGATTTATGGATACCTATGTTTTCTTCAAAATTAAAAGATATTAAAGCGAAGCAATGAGAACTTTTATATTATTAGCAGCATTCATCCTGTCTTTTTCGTTGTCTGAAAAGGCTCAATCTTTTGATACTATGCTTGAATATGAGCAAAAGACTACTGATGGAATGGCATGGTTTTCAAAAATAGACAATTGCTTTAGTTCAGGGAAAGCTGTTTTTCCTCTTGCGGTTGCGGATTTCAATAATGCTGCTATACCTCATTACCTAAAAAAGGACATGAAGATCGCTTCTGCGAGCAGAGCTGGAATGTCTGCGATCTTAAATGTTGGAAGGGCTGCTTTATATATGGGAGCATTGATGAGTTTTTCGCCAGCAAGTATATTGGCTCTGATAGCAATTGGAGTAGAGTATATGATGATGCTTGATGTGTGTACAAATGCATTTATTTTAGCGCCTCATGAATATGCGAATTTAGCGTTTGGACACACTTGTAGTGGGAAGTTGGGAACGGATAGTGTGAAATGGGAAGATAATAGCAAAGGAGAAGCTTCATTAAGCTCATTAGATGTGCCGTTTTTTTATCATTGTGATCCAAAGTACGATCCTGATGTGAATTGCAAAGATGGTAGATGTGCAGGAGGTGCTTTAAGCGAAGGTGTTGATGATTATAATGAAAAATTAAATAACACTTACGGATATATGGGGAAAGCTTCGCAATATTGCAACAATAGATTCGGGAAATTAGTGGGAGAAGAGGCAAAGTCAGCATCATTTCAAGGAGCAAATGCCTCTGCCCTTTCAGATGTTCAGGAGCCAAAAAAATTGATAGGCCATGCCCTTGTTTATTATACAAACGTCTTTTCTAGAATATCAGATATTGGCAAAGTGGCTGCTGGATTCTTAGCCGCTACAAATGCAGTAGGAGGTTCTGGAGCTGTTGTTGCAACAATGATTAACCCTTTGGTAGGTATAGGAATGATTGTTGCAACCATACTTGTAGATATCATTACGATATGGGCCACAGAAAGAGATGAAAAGGACTACCATAAACCTTGTACTTTAGATGATTTTTATGGGACGTTATATGATGTGACTGGAGAAACGGGGCTTCAAGGTTTTTTTGGGTTCATAGGGTATTATAGGTTTAATTCCAGTATAGGTAAGGTTCAATTATGCGTGGCAGCCCCTTACACTCTCTTTCCTATTAATGTAGGATGTACCTATATCCCTCCGCCTGTTAACATAGGGGATTTGCCAGAATTCAATCCAGGTGGCGATACAAGGTGCAAGTATCTTTCTTCAGGGAGAAAGGATCTTCAAAGTTTAGGTCTTTATATTAAGACACAGGGTGGCGCAGGAGAAGGAAATAAAGATTCTGTGTCAAATTTTTTAATGAGTGATTTGCATGTCACAAGCACTGTGGTTGGTTGTGTTCTCGATTTGTTAGATCAAACTTTTCTTCGGAAAGATGCTTACGACGAGAACAAAACTTTTTTTGAAAAAGTTCAGGATAATATAAGAAGCATAGTTTTGGCGGCTTTAATTTTATATCTGTGCTTAACTGGAATAAAAATCATGATGTCCGGCGGCTCTATACAAAGGAGTGAATACATAATGTATGCTGTGAAATTTGCGTTAGTATTTTATTTCACGCTTGGCAATGCATGGTTTGATGGCAAAGGCAACGGGTTGTATTACGGTATCAAGGATGGTGCACAGCAAATAGCGAGTTATTTCATGTCTGCGCAAAACACATCAGATCCTTTGGGAAGTTGTCGTTATATTTTGAATGGCAATGATGTTTTGGCAGAAAATTCGTTCACTCTTCCTGTGACAAATGAAGATGGAAACGTTAGTAATCAAGTTGTTAGAACCACGGTTTGGGATTTAATAGATTGCAAAGTAATTAATTATCTAAATTTTGGAACTTGCAACTACACATTAGCTGGAATGGTAGCGATTTGGGGTAT
>CBFHIH010000047.1:0-6699 GCA_965655955.1 Candidatus Midichloriaceae bacterium
ATAAATTCCACAGTTTTATCTGGACATTTCCCACAAAGAAATAGGATAATAGCAGGTCTTTCATTGGGCATTTTAGTAGTTGAAGCTTCAAGCAAGTCTGGCACATTAATAACAAGCAGATTGGCGCTTGAATATAATCGCGAAATATTTGCTGCACCTGGATCAATTCTAGATCAAAAATATGAAGGAACAAACAAATTAATACAAAAAGGTGCGTCCATAGCTCTTTCTCCTTTAGAAATAATTAAACAATTAAATTCCATTGCGCAATCTGACAACACATTTCTTTCTGATAAAAAAAGCAGTTTTAAACCTAACAGATATAACGCCGATGCTTTGCATGATTGTTCCAAAGTGGAATTAGAAAAATATCGTAATAAAATGTTAACCCTTTTATCATATTCTCCAACAAAAATAGATGATCTTATTCAAGAGTTAGGTGCCACAATATCTATTGTAAATTGCTTGATAATCGAGTTAGAATTAGCAGGTAAAGTTGTGAGGTTAGGGGGTAATAGAGTTCAGCTATTATTACATTGATACATCGTATTAATAATAGAAGTTCTTGCCTTAATCTAAAATTTATAATAAAAGTTCTCTTGTCTTGTGTTTATGAAAATTTTGTACTTTAAACATTCTGAAAATTTAAAAATAAATATGCGCCTTATATCTTCTTTTTTAAGACGTGAAAAATTTCATTTTTTCTCAATAATCGCGACTATATCCATAGTATCGATGAATTATATAATTTCACTTGAAAGATCAGCGTTATCAAACAATTATAAACTTATCGATTCTACAGTTGCGTACAAGGTCTTACCAATATCCATTGAAGTTGATGAAAGTGAGTTATCTGACGATACTACTAAAATGCAGTCAGACGCTAAGCAAGATACGAAAAATTACACTCATGTGGTGCAGAAAGGAGATAATCTAATCAGCGTATTATATGCAGCTGGAATAAACTCAAGAGATGCTTTTGTGATATCAAAAGCTATAAATAAGAAAGAATCTCTCAACAATCTACAAATAGGTCAAGAATTAAGGTTCAGATTTAATGATGCATCCAACAACAATAAATCACCCACATCATTGAGATTCACACTTTACACAGAGAGGAATAGAATTAATATCCATTATGATAATTCAAGGTCCTTATATTACGCTGAGCTATTGCCACTAGACATCAAAAACAAGACTGAGCTAATACAAGGCTTTATAAAAAGTGATAACTTTTACAAATCTGCTGCTGATCTCAACCTCCCTTCTTCGATCACAAGAAAATATATACACTTATTAAAGCATGAAGTTAACTTTCACAGAGATATAAAAACCGGCAATATGTTTAAAATTCTATATGAGTATCAAGAAGATAGTGAAGGAAGAAAGTTCCAAGATGGACAAATATCTTATGCATCATTGTCATTAGATAATAAAAAAATAGAAATATACGGATATAAGGATTCCAATGGTAATATAAATTATTATCATCCGGATGGAAGAAATTTAAACAAATCTTTTTTAATTCAACCTGTAACAAAAGCAAGAATTTCATCAAAATATGGAATGAGAACTCATCCCGTACATAAATACAAAAGATTTCATAAAGGAGTTGACTATGCAGCCCCAAAAGGCACTCCTGTTTTTTCGGCTGGAGATGGAGTTGTTCACTCTTTAAATATAGCTCGTGGATATGGAAGATATCTAATTGTTCAGCATAATGGCACTTACAAAACTTTGTACGCGCATCTCCATAAATTTAAACCTGGGATAAGAAAAGGTCTTAGAATCAAGCAAGGAGATATAATAGGATACATAGGTAAAAGTGGAACTGCAACCGGCCCACATTTGCATTATGAAATGCGAAAGAATAATATCCCAATAAACCCACTCAAGGCAAACTTTCCTATACATAATAATCTAACAGGAATCAAGCTAGTTGCTTTTAATAAGCAAAAAAAACAAACTGATATGCTGATTAACAACAATCAAGTGACGATTTTGGCACAAGCTGATCAAAATTAACTATAATTGGTATGTGGAAAAATTTATTATATATTATATTTTTATTACTCTCAGCTTGCATCTCTGATGGAGCGCAAAAAGTTATTGTTGAGAACCAAAAATCAATATATTTTGGAAAGGACGGAAAGTATAAACTAGTAAGATTAAGTAGAACAACCAATCTAGCAACCTTAGCAGGAAATTATAAAGTCCCCATCAACTTATTAAAAAAGCTGAATGAGGAAAGTTCATCTTTTTCAGTTTTAAAGCCTGGAAAAATTATCAAAATCCCAATTGGAAATTTTTATAAGATAAAAGAAAATGATACGCTAGAAAGCATCGCTAGGATTCAAGACGTTGATATAAATGAGTTCGCTAAAAGCAACTTCATATCAATCAATCAGAAACTTTATTCAAATGAATACCTAATCATCCCTGAAGCTAAAATCAAGTTTCAAGAACAAAATAACTACGAAGATTACAAATTTGATGAAGTAAAGGAAGAAATAATTCCTCAACAAACCAACATAAAGCCAAGCAACCAAAATACTGGCGCAAGATATAACTCTGAGGCGTTTGTATTAAAAGAAAAATTGTCATTTGAAGAACAAAAAAACAAGAAAAAGTTTTTTAAAAACAAAACGCCACTGGGCTCAAAAAATTTTATATGGCCTTTGCATGGTAAAGTCTTGAAAAACTATGGCTATCATCAAGGAAAATTTCATGATGGAATTAGTATATCTGCAAAAAAAGGAACACCTATAATCGCATCCTCAGAAGGCAATGTTATATATGTAGGAGAGCAAAAACAATATGGTAATTTGCTTATTATTCAGCACAAGGACAATTATAAAACGGCATACGCTCACACCGAAAGAACATTAGTTAAAAAAGGAGATTTCGTCAAACAAGGCCAACAAATCGCATTAGTTGGGACATCTGGAGGAATAAAAACTGCTCAGCTACTATTTTCAATGCAAAAAGGCAATAAAATGCTAAACCCTGATGGATAAAGTATCATATGAAGAATTTTTACATCACAACCCCGATATATTATGTTAATGATAAGCCTCATATAGGACATGCTTATACGAACATAATTTCTGACGTAATTGCGAGATTTCAAAGATTTTTACATAAAGACGTTTTTTTTAGCACAGGCACAGATGAGCATGGCCTAAAAATAGACAAAGCAGCAAAAGAAAAAAATATAGTAACGCAAGAATTTGTTGATGAAGTTGCTAAAAACTTCACCTCCCTTACCAAAGATCTCAACATATCCAACACCTCTTTTATTAGAACAACCGACGACAATCATAAACAATTTGTGCAACAAGTTTGGAATAAAATGCTTGAAAAAGGCTACATATATAAAGGGAATTATTCTGGCTGGTATTCAGTTAGAGATGAAGCATATTATAAAGAAGAGGAGCTAATTGATGGCTTGGCTCCTAGTGGCTCTGCTGTTGAGTGGATGGAGGAATCCAGCTATTTTTTTCAGTTATCAGTATTTCAAGACAAACTATTATCATTCTATGAAAAAAATCCTGATTTCGTTAAACCTGCATCAAGATATCAAGAAGTTCTATCTTTTGTTAAATCTGGTTTGGATGATTTATCAATATCCAGAACAAATTTCAAATGGGGAATCAACGTTCCTGATGATTCAAAGCATGTGATGTATGTTTGGTTAGATGCGCTTTTTAACTATCTATCAGTTTTAAAAGACGCTAAATTTTGGCCAGCTGATGTTCACATCATAGGAAAAGATATATTAAGATTTCATGCGGTGTATTGGCCAGCCTTCCTGATGGCAATTGATGAAAAATTGCCTATTGCTATATTTGCACATGGTTGGTGGATGAATGATGGCGAAAAGATATCAAAATCACTGGGAAATGTTGTTGATCCTTATGAAATAATGAATAAATTTGGTCTAGATTATTTCAGATATTATCTCATACGCGAAGTAACATTTGGTAATGATGGCAATTTTTCAAAAAACAGTTTCGTTGATAGAATCAATGCGGAACTTGTCAACAAGGTGGGTAATTTTATCCATAGAGTCAGCACATTAATATATAAAAACTCAATAGATCCCATGCATCAATCTATTGATCTCACTGAAGATGATCAAAAATTACTAGATGCATCTAAAAACTCTTTATCCAAAATCACTGATCATATGGAAGAATATAAATTAAAAGAGGCTTTAGGAGTGGTTGTAGAGCTTGCTGAAAAAGGTAACGCTTATATTCATAATAATGCACCGTGGAAGCTGGCTAAAACTGATGCCAAAAGGATGAAGACTGTTCTTTGTATAGCTGCAAACACTATAATCGATATTGGAATCTTACTGCAGCCATTTGTCCCAGATTCAGCCAAAAAAATACTAGATTATTTCAGCATAGAAGATAGATCTTTTCAGTCCATTGAAGATTCCAATAAGATTTCTCAAGATATTACGCTGTCTAAGCCAAGTATAATCTTTAGCAAGATAGAGTGAATAATGGCTCATGATAATATAAAAAAGAAATTAATATACAAAACTATTCACCGTGGATGCAAAGAATTAGACATCATCTTATCAGAATACATAAATAATAAATTTGATGCTATTTCCAATGACGAAATAAAGATCTATGAAGCTTTGTTATCTGAAGCAGATAATGACATATATAATTGGATAATAGAAAAAGAACCTTCTCCTGTTCAATATCAAAACATCATTCAAGAAATCATCGATCTTAATCAGAAGAAACATGAAAAATAAAATTCACAAAATTTTTTTTTCAGTTGGAGAGGCCTCAGGAGATATAATAGCAAGTAGATTAATAAATGCTATGCTCAACAAGAGTAATATCCATTATTCTTTTTTTGGCATAGCTGGCGAAAATATGGAAAAAACAGGAAAGATCAAAAGTATTTTTCCAATTCAAGACCTTTCAGTAATGGGTTATTTTGAAGTCATAAAGAAAATCTTCAAAATATTCTATAGGGTTTTTCAAACCTATACAGTCATCAAAAAGCTGAATCCTGATGTGATAATAACAGTTGATTCTCCCGGATTTAATTTTCTTCTTGTCCGGTTAATTAAAAAATATGCCAAGCTACAATCCAAAATAATACATTGTGTAGCGCCAACAGTGTGGGCATATAAAAAAGAAAGGGCGCAGTTATGCGCGCAATTGTTTGATCATATGCTTGTGATCTTTCCTTTTGAAGTTTCTTATTTTACAGAAGTGGGCTTGAAATGCAGCTATATTGGCAATCCATCTATTCAAAACAGACTCACAAAAGAATCTAACAGCCAAAAACAAAGAATGTTGATTACCATATTTTTTGGGAGTCGTAATACAGAAATCAATCAGCATAAAAATATACTGCTTAAGTATATTCGAGAAATTAATAAGAAGCATCCAGATGCTTCATTTTTTATCCCAACATTAAAGAATACTCATAAAAAAATCCTATCTTGTATAAAAAATATCAAATATGTAGACATAATTGTCTCTGATGCTCAAAAACAAAAAGAGCGTAATTTGAAGAATAGCAGTTTGATATTATGTAAATCCGGAACAAGTGTCTTAGAATGCATTCCAAATCTTGTACCTATTATATCATTTTACAAAGTCCATCCTATTTCCGCATGGATAATAAAAAGAAGATTAAATATAAAATTCTTCACGATATGCAATATAATCATGAATGAAGAGGTAATACCTGAGTTAATACAGGAAAATTTTTCTTTAGCCAACCTCATGCATCTCAGCAATGAACTATTATTTAACCATACTAAAAAAAGTCAGCAATTAAATAAATTGCAAATTTTTTTGGATCAACTTAGCTTAAGCAATCCATTGATTGAAAATCCATCAGATATCATAAACTCTTATTTAAAAATGGCTCATATATAATTTTTCTAGACAATGGTAGTGTATATAAATATCATCATCACATAAATCCTTTATAGGTCATTATGAGAAAAAAAATTGCACTAATTGGTGGTGGTAACATAGGTGGAACACTGGCACATCTTGCTGCGATATCAGGTTTTGGAGATATAGTGATTCTCGACAGAAACAAAGATGTTGTCAAAGGCAAAGCTTTAGATATAGAGCAAAGCCTATCTGTTTGCAAACAAGAAGTAAACATTATAGGAACTGATGATTATTCAGACATTCAAGATGCAGATGTAGCAATTGTCACAGCTGGTTCTCCAAGAAAGCCAGGCATGACGCGTGATGACCTTTTAGAAACCAACGTGTCGGTGATGAAAGTTGTTGCAGAAGGAATAAAAAAATATGCAAAAAATGCCTTTGTCATTATTGTCACAAACCCTCTTGATGCAATGCTTTACTCATTTTTGCAATATTCTGGTTTTGATAGAAAACGAGTAATTGGCATGGCTGGAGTTTTAGATTCAGCAAGATTTAAGCTATTTTTAGCAAGAGAATTAGGCGTTGCCGTGAATGATATCTCTGCCATGGTTCTGGGTGGTCACGGAGACACTATGGTTCCAATATTAAGCTCAGTAAGCATTGCAAGTAGACCTTTGAAAATATTACTCTCCAAAGGCGTTATCTCTGAATCAAAATTAGAAGAAATAGTCCAAAGAACCAAAACTGGTGGAGCTGAAATAGTATCCTTGCTAAAAAGCGGATCTGCCTTTTATACACCTGCGCATTCTGCAAT
>CBFHIH010000048.1:0-6592 GCA_965655955.1 Candidatus Midichloriaceae bacterium
AGTTTATTTTCTTGCGGATACACATGATTAATTCCGCCCGCTATAACCCCTATAGAACCATGGTTAATGCTTCCTTTGTGTGCATTAGCATCTATTCCTTTAGCTAATCCAGAAACTATAACATATCCATTTTTAGATATCGATTCAGCAAAGAGATAGGACGTTTTGTTTCCATTGATGCTCGAATTTCTTGCGCCTACAATGCCAAATTTAGGTTTGTTCAATAAACTTTTGACTCCTTTAATGATTAACACTGGTGGGGGATCGGGGGTATGTGTTAATTCATTGGGATAACTATCTTGAAATGAGCATATTATCTCTGCGCCAAATTTATTTGTTTCTTTAATCTCTTTTTCTATCTCTTTTTCGCTTGGAATCAAAGATAGGTTGTCTCCACCACCGCTTTTAGCCAATGTATTGACATGCAAAAGCGCTTCTTGAGGGGTTTTATAAATCTTTAAAAGTTCTATGAATGTTCTAGATCCAACATTTTTTGTTCTTGCCAGTCTTAGCCATGAAAAAGAAAATTCTTCTGATTCTGCCTTAGAATGAAAATGTGGGATGTTGAATAATGAAGAAAGCGTCATTATTCTCCTTGGGCTAAGCTGAACCCTATTTTATTATCATATTTTCTTAAGTTTATCATCATGCGAATTGACAAGTTCAGTTTGTTTAAATCTGATAATAAAGATATTATATCTGATTGTGTTATTGATGTGGTCGTATCAGATTGCAAAAATCTACATCTAATAAAATCTGAGTTAATATTTGAGATTTGGTGTGGCCAAATCATCAGTCCTCTGATTGATATTAAATGCAACTGTAAAACGCTGTGAGAAATACTTAAGATTTTCTTTAATAATTCTGTGTTATATTGCTCCCCTATGTAAACGTCCACTCCAATTAGCTCTTCGTGAGCGACTTCAGTAATTTTTTGTGTTGTTTTATTTAGAGCGCTATATGATGTCGAGTTTTTTGAAGAAGATATCTTAATTGTTTGGGGGACATGGCCAAAATTATCAATGATTGCTTTTGTAAAATCTTTGGTGCCAAGTTTTTTACTGCTTTTTTCACTGGAGTATATATCAGGTGTATGGAGACCATCCTCTATTGTTTTAAATAGTGCATTTTGAATTAGGTCAGCTTGTTTGGATTTATCCATGTGTCTGAGCATCATAATTGCAGAATTAAGCAAACCTGATGGATTAGCTATGTCTTTTCCTGCAATGTCTGGAGCAGAGCCATGCACAGCTTCGAACATCGCAAATTCTTTGCCTATATTCGCACTTCCAGAAAGTCCCACCGAACCAGATGTTTCTGATGCAATATCTGATAATATATCCCCATATAGATTTAATGTGACGATTACATCAAACATTTCTGGTCTGTTGGCCAGTTTTGCACTTGCGATATCGACAAGCATATGGTCCGCTTGTAGTTCAGGGTATTCTTTGGCAATGCTCTCAAATATTTTTTGAAAATTACCATCTGTAATCTTCATTATATTGCTTTTTGTAATGCATGTGACTTTTTTTCTGCCATTTGCCAATGCATATTCAAATGCATATCTGATAATTTTTTCAGATCCCTGATCTGTAATAAACTTTAAGCTTAAATGCGATTTTTTTGTGATGCTGTAATCTATCCCTGCATATAAATCTTCTTGATTTTCTCTTATAATCACAACGTCTATATTTTCTCTATTTCCTATGTAAGGGTAATATGAAATTGAAGGTCTGATGTTAGCAAAAAGGTCAAGCCCCCTTCTTAATGTAACATTTAGGCTTTTATATCCATGACCAAGAGGGGTTGTAATTGGAGCTTTTAATAATATACGATTTTTTTTAATCACTTCCCATGATTCAGGTGTGATGCCCGAAGAGAAATTTTTATGATATACCTTTTCCCCAACCTCAACAGTTTCTACAGTAATTCCTGTCTTTGCTTTGCTTAATACCTCAAGCACCGAATCCATGATTTCTGGTCCGATGCCATCTCCATAGGCTACTGTGATAGTGTTATTCATCTGCATTAATTAGTTTAAGTTTAAATATAAAGGTTTGACATAATCTTTTTCAAAGTCACATCTTTGATGCTTCAATTTGAATTCAGCATATGCAGCTACACACTTTGCGTCAACATTCAATTTTTGATCTGCAAAATCTACATTTCCTATTATTTGCATATTTTTTTTCAATGCTAATATCTGCTCTTTTGCCATAACACCCATTTGAGACACTTTACCCAAAGAACATATAGCATAATAATATTTTTCTATTCCAGCTGGAAGCACTGCATAAAATGATCTTTCCTTAAAAAGAAATGCCATGATCTCAAATGTTGAAGCGGGAATAACTTTGTTTTTTTTAATTAACAGAAGAGCGTTAACCAAAGACACCCCAATTCTTATTCCAGAAAATCTTCCTGGTCCTGTATTAACGGCGATGTAATTTATGTCACCATATTCAGTATGATTTCGCTTTAGTATATCCAAAAGCATACCATTGATTCTTTCTACTTGTTCATTATGACGTTCGGTGCGCAAAAAATCCTTCAAAACACCATTTGTTATTAGTGCTATAGAGGCATCTTGAAACGATGTGTCAATAGATAATAATTTCACAGAAACTCTCTAAGTCTTTTGCAGCTTTCTCATTTTTAAACACTTTTTCATCATAAACTCCCTTTTCATTCTTGAAAGTTTGTCTAAAAAGACAATGCCATTTGTGTGATCAATTTCATGCTGGATGCAGGCAGACATGATATCATTTTTTGTTTCCACGATTCTTTCTTTGCCACTCAAATCTTTATACTTAACTTTAATTTGATTTGGTCTGATGACCTCTGGATATATGAACCCAAAAGACAGGCACCCTTCTTTATATGAGGCTTTTTCCTTTGATGCATCGATTATTTCAGGGTTGATCATAATCAAAGAATCTTGATCAAATAAAAAGTCATGATCTTTTTTGAGGGTACTTTCTTTAATATCCAGTGCTATGATTTTTTTCAAAACCCCTACTTGTACTGCGGCTAATCCCAATCCTTTATGATGCTGCATAGTTAATATTAAGTCTTGTGAAAAATCTTGTATTTCTTTTGTGACATCAGAAACAATTTCAGATTTTTGATGCAAAATAGGATCAGGCTCAAATATCAAAGGTAATATCCTGCTCATAATGTATAAAAATTAGATGTATAATCCCGCTTAATTTAGCATACACATCAAAAGACAGGCAACATAATTCTTCCTTATAGATCAGAATGATGGATGCTGCTCATATCTTCTTCAATCGGGCATATCGGATTTTCAAAATTATGATATTCTTTTGTGGTATTGAAATTATCAGTGATCACCTGCGTGATATGCTGTACGTATGGTCCTAGATGCTCGTTATACATTTCTCCTATCTCATCTTGATAACCATAAGCTGAATATGCAATCATCAAGCCATAGACTGTGGCCGCAGCTAATGGATTAAGCGCTACCAACTTACCAACAACATCTTGAGTATATCTAGTTGGTATCATTAATAGGTAGGATATTAAAATATCAGCTTCCAACTTTGGCACAAAATTTCCCGCTGCTACAGTTATATATGTTGACCAAGTATTAAACTCAGGAGATCCGTTGATTAAAGATTGGAATTTTTCCTCAATGCTTTTTTTGCAATAATCTTCTGGAAGAGTAATGTCTGTGGCATTGAGGATTTTGAGCGACCAATGACATCCCATTTCACTGTGAGATGCTTTTATGTCCAGCGATTTTATATGAGAACCAAGCATGTCAGCTAATAGGGTTTTATACATCGCTTCTGGTATTCCTTTGAGAATCCACGTAGGATCAAAATTCTTTACAAAGTGTATGAAAAAATTAATTTTTTGATCATCTGGTAGATCTTGGAGTGATTTTCCGCTATCTATGATTGTTCTGCTGACGATTTCGGCGGCATAATTTGCTTGTCTTGCCGAAATTTCCAATGCTCCCTCAGGGATTATGCCACTGTAAGAGGTGGATTCATGGTATAAGATTCCTACCTTTGTACTTAATTTTGCAAATGATGCCCAAACGTGACTGGCGTCATATTTGTAATCTGTGCCACCTACTTGAGCGTCTTGATAAGCAAGTGACATAACGCTTGGTATTTTGGTGAAGTCTCTAGCTGCTGTTCTTGATGCAGGGTGATCTCCTAAGCTCATGTCTATCTCAGGAAAAGTGGCTTCAAGCGATATTTTCGTGAGTGACACTTGTAAAACTTCGCGAAAAGTAGGCGCGGACTTCCAAAGAAGTAGAGGGAGTGTCATCAGGGCATTTATTATATTAGGCATATTTTTTTAATCTAAAGTTAGCAACATGGCATGATACGTTTAACTTGTCGAGCTTAAAGGCTTCTAAACATACGATAAAGTTAAAAATATCTAACCGCAAAGCCACCGTGTAAAACTGTGTTAGAACATCAGCTTTTTGTACAATCATGGATATCATAATTTTTCACACAACTACTCTTGGTGCAAATTATAGACTGTATAATCAATATGTCAATGCAATTCATTGGGTTTTATATAGGGCTAAGTGATATTTTGCATTTGTGATATTTTGCTGATATAATATCTGTGTAAAGTAATTGAATTTACAATGTCTTCAAAAAATCATTTTAATGTGGGAGATTCTGTTGTTTACCCTTCTTACGGAATAGGAAAAATCATAGACCAAGAAACTAAGGAATATAACGGTATGAAGCTTCTCGTTTATGTTATATCTTTTGAAAAAAAAAGCATGACTTTGAGGGTGCCTCTTTCGAGAATTAAGACTTTTGGGATAAGGCCTTTGAGTTCTGAGGCATTTATGCAAGAGGCTTTTACTATACTTTCTGGCAAAAAGATAAAGCGCAATAGATCTGTGTGGAGTCAAAGAATTCAGCATTATGAGTCAGAAATGAAATCTGGTAGTGTAGTTGCGGTTGCAAAGATAATTAAAGAGCTGCATGAGCTTTTTGAAAAAAATGAATCTTCTTATAGTGAAAGGATATTATATAACAACGCTTTTGATATTTTTGCTCATGAATATGCAGAAACTTCCAAAATCGCATTGGAAGATGCAATAAATATCATAAATAAAAAGCTCAATTAAACTGGAAGTAACTGCGCTGTATTAATTGGTTTGATATTGGCGCTTTACAAATCGACGCAAGTGCTCTACTGTGCTAGTACAGTGACATGGTACTAACATAGAGCATATGGCAGGAAAAAAAGATTTGAAGGAGCTGTGCAAGGTGTTTTGTCTGATTGATTCAGAGGATGAGATGCATAATTTTCTAAAAGATTTGTGTACTCCTAATGAATTAAGCTCTTTTTCAGAAAGATGGGAAGTGTGCAAATTATTGCATAAAGGGATGTCATATAGAGACATTAAGGTTGAGATAAAATCAAGTCTAACTACGATAAGCAGGGTGGCAAGATTTTTAAAAGATGAAAGATATAATGGTTATCAAAGCGTGTTAAGAAAACTAGAAGACAAAAAATGATCAAAAAGTTACTAGCAAGCGTATTATTTTCTTTTTTTGTAATGATTTCTTTTGCCAATGAACTTATTGTGAAAAAAGTCTTCATAAATCAGATTGTTGAACACCCAGCGCTCAACATGACTGTGCAAGGGATCGTCGATGGATTAAAATCTATCAAAGATATCAATATAGATATTCATACTGAATCGGCGCAAGGTAATCCATCATTGTCATCTCAAATTGCTACTAAATTTGTTAATCAAGATGCTGATATTGTTGTAGGCGTTGGAACTATTTCAGCACAAAGTTTTGTAAAATATGCAAATCAAGATAAAGTGAAGTTAGTGTTCAGCTCAGTGACAGATCCAAAAGCAGCAGGGTTATCTAACAACAAAAATATATTTGGAGTTTCAAATTTTATTCCTGTAGCTCCGCAGCTAGAATTGTTTCAGAAAATTCAACCTAATATGAAAAATCTAGGGTTTATATATAACCCAAGTGAGGTTAATTCACTGAAATTGCTTAGAAAAACAGATGAAGAGTGCAAAAAATTAAGGATCAATCTGATATCCCAAACTGCTAATAAAACATCTGAGATTCCACAAGCTGTATCAAAGCTATCTCAGAAAGTGGATGCTCTATTTATCAGCAATGATAACACAGCATTATCTGCCCTGCCTGCTATAATAAGGATTGCAAGCAAAGCAAAGATTCCTGTATATGTGAGTGACACAGATTCAGTTGGGTTAGGAGCTTTAGCTGCATTTGGACCAAATCAATATAGTATAGGGTTGCAGACTGCTGGCATAATAAAAAAGTTGTTATCTAATCTCACTATTGATGTGCCAATTGAATACCCAAATAAGAATGATATCTACATAAATGAAGATACGGCTAAAAAAATTGGCATCAATATACCAAATGAAATTAAAATACAGGCCAGCAAAATAATAACTAAATCGCCTTCATCTCAATGACATTCAATGAAATAATTATTAGTACTGAAATTGGCTTGATATATGGTATTGTTGCCATTGGCATATATCTGACTTTTAAAATCATAAATTTTTCTGATTTGACATGTGACG
>CBFHIH010000049.1:0-6480 GCA_965655955.1 Candidatus Midichloriaceae bacterium
TCAGCTTAGGCTTTTCCCACATTGCTTATAATTCTCCCTTTCCCTTCGACAAAATAACTCTTTTCTAAACACTCCCAATATGCCGCCATCTCAAAATTAGTTGTTGCTTTTACTATTATTGGATTGTACAATCATTAAATAATGTCTTGGGGGGGATGTATGAATCTAACTAGTGTGGGACAGCTTTTGTCTTGTTTGCTTGTTGCTGAGGCGAGTAGCAGTAAAACAGCATTTTTTTCTTACGGAATTACTCCGGAGAAGGAAGTGGTTCTCAATCCTATTTTAGGGAGAAGCAAGTATGTTTTAGATGGACAAAGAATAGATGAATATGCAAATATGACTGATGGGAAAGGTTCGGAACTTTATTTTGAAGTGCTAAATAATCCTGTTATAACAGAGCATATCAATAACACAGAATGTCCTAGATTTGACTTGCATGTTTTGTCTACAGGGGGGATGAGAAATAAAGTTTGTCCTGTTAAACAAGAGATTTTTTACGGTGAGATCTCTGATTTATTTGAAGATTCTGTAATTGATAGCTTAAAGCTTCAAGATGCAAGAACGATATCTGGTGATGAAGAGGGCAAAGATATGTGGAGTGCGTTTGGAATAAAGCACCAAGCGGAAAATCATTTATCATTTGATATGGGAGGTGAAACTTTGCAAATAGCTTCTCAAGATTATGTGATGAGTTATCCAATAGGCAAAGAAGCTTTTTTGCGACAACTTGGAGAGTCAAGAGAAATGTGTGACAATTCTTTGCTGAATTATAATGGGGAAAGTTGTAGATCTGCTATAAGAAAAACGATCGACAAATTAGAGTTGCATAAGTTAGATGTGAATTCAGATAAGGTATATCTATCCTCTAATTTCTATTATGCAATTAAGAATATGTGCGATATATACATGCCTATAATCAAAAATCAGCAGGATATAAGCGGGCATACTTCTTTGCAAAGATTAGAGGAAGTTTGTGCATATAACATGGGATATCAATTAAAGGTTTATGACTATTCTAAACTTACAGATTTCACATGCTCTTTTTGGGAAGATTCCTGGAGTCATGAACAAAAGCTGTATGCTAAATCAGTGTGTGAAGTTGGGAATTATGCACACGAATTTTTGACTAGCATAGGAATGCCAGAAGAACAGCAATTAGTAGCAGATGAAGTAGATTGGGCTTTAGGAGCTGCTTATAAAGCATTTAATTTATATGCTGAGCTAT
Organism: Candidatus Midichloriaceae bacterium; assembly: GCA_965655955.1. Classification (GTDB taxonomy): domain Bacteria; phylum Pseudomonadota; class Alphaproteobacteria; order Rickettsiales; family Midichloriaceae; genus CBFHIH01. Next base: position 1,226 of record CBFHIH010000049.1, read on the forward strand.
AAAATTCAACATGTTTTTTGATGTGTAAAAGTATCAAAAATTAATAATTGCTGGATTTAATTAGATTTTTCGTGTATGTTAGTTGCAAGATAATTTTTATATTACAAAAATGGCAGTACCTAAGAGGAAAACATCCAGATCTAAAAGAAATCAAAGACGTTCTCATGATTCTCTATCTAAGGTTTTTATATCTTTTGATTCTGTGACTGGGGAGCCGAAGCTGCCTCATCACCTTTCTCTTAAGGATGGTTATTACAACGGTAAGCAAGTTGTTCCGCCAAAACAAAAGAAAGCTGAGGAAGGAGTTGATTCTGAATCAGACTCTCAATCATAAAATCTCGTCTATTTAAGTGGCTTCAGATTTCATGAAAAAGATATCCATATCTTTGGATGTAATGAGTGGTTCTCATGGTCCTAGGGCATTTGTGGGGGCAATCAAGCAATTTATTTCTCATAACCAAAATGTTATATTTTATATATTTGGTACAAAATCTGCGATAGAGCCTTTATTAATTGAAGAACAAATTTCTAAAGAGCACTATTTGCTTTTTGATTGCGAACACATGATAGCAGATGAACTAACTCCCATAGAGGCATGGCGTCGTAGCAAAGATTCAAGTATGCGCAAAGCAATTGAGGCTGTGCTGGAAAAAAATGCAGAAGCGGTGGTGTCCTGTGGTAACACAGGAGCATTGATGTTGATTTCCAAAATGCTTTTAGGGGTTATAAAAGACATAAAAAGACCTGCTATTACTGGAATTTTTCCAAGTGTTTCAAACAAGGGAACTGTGATGCTAGACATAGGGGCAAACCTTGAATGTAATGAAACGCATTTGTTTCATTTTGCGTTGATGGGAAGTTGCTTTGCAAAAGTTATTTTTAATAAAGACAATCCAAGTATAGGAGTTCTAAATGTTGGTTCAGAAACAACAAAAGGAAGAGAGTTAGAAAAAGATGCTTATGATATTCTGAGTAGATCAAGTTTGAATTTTGCTGGCTTTATTGAAGGGCATGAAGTTGAAAAAGGAAAAGTTGACGTTTTAATAACAGATGGTTTTTCTGGTAATATATTTTTAAAAGCATCTGAAGGTGCTGCAAATATGTGTATTCGTATCTTAAAGAACATTCTATCCAACAAAGGTTTGTTATATAAACTAGCAGGTTTGATACTAAAAAACCCATTAAAAAAGGCTTTTGCCGTTATTGATCCAAATTATAATAATGGAGCAATGTTGGTTGGGCTTAATGGAATAGTTGTCAAAAGTCATGGGTCGGCAAATAAAGACGGAATATATAATGCTATAGACGTTGCTTATAAGCTATCTAAGGCAAATATTAACAATCAAATAAAAGAAGAGTTGCAGTTGTTTGAAAAAATAGGTGTGGGACTTAATCTAGTAGATAAAATAAAAAAAACATCCGCAAGATTTCTTAAGATATAGGAAGGGCTTTTATGACTTCGGCAAAGATAATAAGTGTTGGCAGCTATTTACCAAAAAAAATTGTCACCAATGATGATTTATCAAAAGTTGTTGATACTTCAGATGAGTGGATAACAACCAGAACAGGGATAAAGAAACGTCATATTGCAGCTGAAAATGAAAGCACTTCTGATCTTGCTTTAAATGCAGCTTTTGACGCATTGCGAAATGCAGGGATCCAAAAAAGCTCTATAGATGCCGTGATTGTTGCAACTACAACTCCTGATTACATTTTTCCCTCTACAGCAGCTGTTTTACAAAACAAACTTGGAATAAATGCAGGCATTGCATTTGATGTTCAGGCAGTTTGCTCTGGTTTTATTTACGCAATTACAACAGCTTCTTTTTATATAAAACAAAAAATGGCAAAAAGAATATTGGTGATTGGAGCTGAAACCATGTCAAGAATTGTAGATTGGAATGACAGATCCACATGTGTTTTATTTGGAGATGGTGCTGGCTGTGTTATTCTTGAATCTTCTGAAGCAAAAGATATAGGGGTGTTAGAGTCTGACATGCAATCAGATTGCTCATTGCTTGATTCTTTGATTGTGAAAGGCGGTGTTTCAACAGGTAACGTGCTTGCTAAGATAGCTATGAATGGTAACGAAGTGTTCAGAAACGCTGTCACAAAACTGCCAGAATCTATTTTTACTTTGATAAGTAAAACTAAAATTGCTGTGAATGACCTTGATTGGTTAGTATTGCATCAAGCAAACAAAAGAATTATTGATGCTGTTGCAAAAAAACTAGAGATAAATATAAAAAAATCAATTTGTGTGGTTGATCAACATGCAAATACTTCTGCTGCTTCAATACCTCTGGCTTTAGATAGTTACATTAAAAATAACAAAGTCAAAAGAGGCGATTTAATTGTTGCCTCTGCTATAGGAGGTGGATTAACATGGGGTTCTACGTTAATTAGATATTAAAAGTGCATATTTTTTAATGGCAACAAGGATATTTGGCATAGATCCTGGATTGAATTTCACAGGATGGGCTGTGATAGATTTTCAGACAAACGATAGGTTTGATTGCATTGCTTTTGGAACGATAAAAACATCATTACAAAAATCACACTCTTGTAGGTTGCATCATATCTTCTTTGAAATATCTTCTTTATTAAAAAAACATACCCCCTCTTCAGTGGGAATAGAAAATACCTATGTAAATGTGAATAACAGTAGCTCATTGAAGTTATCCCAAGCAAAGGCTGCTGCCCTCATAGCAGTTGCTGAAAATCACTTGGAAATATCCGAATATCCTGCTAAAAAAGTTAAGAAGACTATTACAGGCGTTGGTAATGCTGATAAATCTCAAATGCTCAGGATGATAAAATTGTTATTACCAAATATCAATAATTTATCAAGCGATGAAGGGGATGCTCTTGGTATTGCAATTTGTCATGGTATGCACCTAAAAACCCTATCTGAAAATGCCATTTATAAATCTTAGGACATATTCAGAATATTCGATAGGGAAAAGTGTTATAAAAATAACCGATCTTGCGGTTTATTGTGCTACCAATAAAATTCCAGCCGTAGCGCTGACGGATTTATTTAATTTATCAGCATCTTTAGAATTTTCATTAGAATGTCAAAAGCTTGGTATTCAGCCAATCATCGGCTCTGTGATCAATGTGTTTTATACTAAAGAGCGAGAAAAATCAGCAGAAGTGCTACTCTTAGTTAAAAATAAGACTGGTTATGAAAATCTCTCCTCAATCATCACTAACTTACATTCATCAGAAAGTAAATCTGTTGATTTACAAGAGTTAATTTCGAAACATGAAGGTTTGATATTATTATGTGGAAGCAACAATTCTCCACTATATCAACTGTTTCATTTAAATAAAAAAGATCAATCTGAAGCATTAGCCAATAATCTTTTAGCAAACTTCAAAGATAATTTCTTCTTGGAAGTAAGCCGACAAGATACAAAAAATAACGTAGAATTTGACAACTTTTTAAAATCTTTAGCTCTAAAATTTAATATACCTATTGTGGCAACAAACCCAACGCAGTTTATAAACAACGCAATGTATGAAGCATTAGATGCTTTGATATGCATACATAACAGTAGATATTTAATTGAAGATGATAGAGAAAGAGCAAACTTTAATAATAGGTTTAAAACCTACAAGGAGATGGAAGAACTGTTTTTTGATATACCAGAAGCTATCAAAAACACTGAGCTCATAGCAAAAAAATGCTCTTTTTTATTAAATGAAAATAAACCACTATTACCTAGATTCTTAGAATCTGAGGAAGCAGAAAAAAAACAACTTGTTGAACAGTCACGGTCTGGTTTGGAAGAGAGACTTTCAAATCTTTCAGAAGCAGTAGATGAAAATGTGTACTTTCAAAGACTGGAGTATGAGATATCAATTATAAATCAAATGGATTTTGCTGGATATTTTTTAATTGTTGCTGATTTCATAAATTGGAGCAAATTGAATGATATACCAGTTGGTCCAGGGCGAGGTTCAGGAGCTGGTTCTGTTGTTGCATGGAGTTTGGGAATTACAGACATTGATCCTATAAAATTTGGTTTGCTTTTTGAAAGATTCTTAAATCCTGATAGGATTTCTATGCCAGACTTTGATATAGACTTTTGTCAAAGCAGAAGAGATGAAGTAATCGAATATGTCAGAAATAAATATGGAAACAACAGGGTAGCACAAATTATTACTTTTGGTAAGTTGCAATCAAGAGCCGCTCTTAGAGATGTGGGAAGAGTTCTTAATTTACCTTATTCTCAAGTTGATAAAATATGCAAAATGGTTCCGCATAACCCTGCAAATCCGATAACCCTGTCGGAAGCCATTAATATGGATAAGGATCTCAGGAATCAAAGTAAAACAGATTCTTCCATAAAACAACTAATTGATATTAGCCTAAAATTAGAAGGTATAAACAGACATGTATCGACACATGCTGCGGGCATTATTATTGCAGATAGAGATATAACTAAAATTGTTCCGTTATACAAAGAAGCGCATTCAAGTATGCACATGATTCAGTATTCACTGAAATACGCAGAAAAAATAGGCTTGATAAAATTTGACTTCTTGGGATTAAAAACTTTAACAGCAATTTCGTGGTGTGTGAAACTCATCAATAAAAAAAACAAGCATTTTAATATCTTAAACATTCCTATAGATGATAGAAAGACCTATGAAATGCTGAGCAAAGGTCTGTCAAGAGGTGTGTTTCAATTTGAAAGTGCAGGCATGAGAGAGGTAATAAAGAAAATTATACCTGATAATATAGAAGACTTAATAGCGCTTGGATCACTATATAGGCCTGGCCCTATGGATAATATACCAAGCTATGTGAACAGAAAGCATGGAAGGGAGAAAATTGAATATCTTCACCCTATGCTTGAAGATATTCTTAAAGAGACATATGGCATCATTGTATACCAAGAGCAGGTGATGCAAATAGCTAGATCTCTAGCTTCTTACACATTAGGAGAAGCAGATTTGCTAAGACGAGCAATGGGCAAAAAAATCAAAAGTGAAATGGCTGTTCAGGAAAATAAGTTCGTTGCTGGTTGCTTAAAGAATGGAATTAACAAACAAAAAGCAGAAGAGATATTTGCCCTTGTTAATAAATTTGCAAGTTATGGTTTTAATAAATCTCATGCTGCAGCATACGCATATATCTCATACCAAACAGCGTATTTAAAAGCTAATTACCCACTAGAGTTTTTTACTTCAGCAATTAATTTAGAAATTGATAACACTGATAAGATATACCTCTTTATTGCAGA
>CBFHIH010000050.1:0-6443 GCA_965655955.1 Candidatus Midichloriaceae bacterium
CATCTCCTTCTGCTTCACCTGTCCCCATCATTGCTTTACCTTTCTCTTTGATGATTGAGTGTATGTCAGCAAAATCCAGATTAATGAGTCCGGGCATAGTAATTAAGTCTGTAATTCCCCTTACTCCTGAGTATAAAACCTGATCAGCGAGTTTAAAGGCGTCTGCAAAAGTAGTTTTTTCAGTAGCCAGTCGAAATAAATTTTGGTTTGGTACGACAATGAGTGTATCGACATAATCTTGCAAAACAGCTAGACCTTCTTCTGCTGCCCTCATTCGTTTTGCGCCCTCGAAATGAAATGGTTTGGTAACAACTGCCACAGTTAAAATACCTAAGTCCTTTGCTAATTTCGCAACTATTGGTATGCCACCAGTTCCTGTGCCTCCACCCATACCAGCTGTGATGAATACCATGTTATATTTTTCTAAAGCTTCTGAGATTTCACTTGCCGACTCTTCTGCTGCAGCTTTGCCAACCTCTGGATTAGAGCCAGCTCCTAATCCTTTTGTTAAAGATATGCCGAATTTTATTTTATTTGAGGCCAACGAGCTTTCTAATGATTGCGTATCAGTGTTGCCAGCAAAAAAATCAACACCTTCTAGATTGGAAGATATCATATTGTTAACTGCATTCACGCCACCGCCTCCAACCCCAAATACACAAATTTTAGGCTTTAACTCTTCTTGAACGGGAATGCTTATTTTTATACTCATATAATTTTGATTTTAATTAAAAGCATCAATCTTTTTAGACAGAACTAGCATCTTAATCACCAAAATGCAATTTTAATTTCTTTTCTAAAATTTTTATTGACACTCCTAAGACCTTTGCGACCAATTCTTTGTCTCTGTTAAATTTGATTAATGCTCTATTTATCGCTTTTTTTTCTATTTCACCTAAAGTTTCAATTTTTTGCTCCATATCTTCAAGTTCAATGCTGTCGATGGTGATTTTGTCATCAGGAGAGATCAATACAGCCCTATGCATTGCATTCTCTAACTCTCGAACGTTGCCAGACCAATGATGCTCATTTAGTTTACTGTATGACGGTTCATCCAACGATTTTAAGTCCAGTCCATTTAATTTACAATATTTCTTTATAAAGTGATTTGCTAAAAGTGGAATGTCCTCTGTTCGTTCAGATAATTTGGGAAGCTTGAGATGTATTACATTTAAGCGATAAAACAAATCTTCTCTGAAAGTTCCTTTTTTTATTTCACTCAACAGATCTCTATTTGATGTGGCGATAATTCTAACATCCAACTTAATTGGATTATTGCCTCCAACCCTGTATATCTCTCGCTCTTGTATAGAGCGCAATAGTTTAGCTTGCAGCTTTAAGTCCATTTCACTAATCTCATCCAGGAATAAAGTTCCTTTATGCGCTTGTTCAAATTTACCTATCTTTCTCTCTAACGCTCCAGTAAAAGAGCCTTTTTCATGTCCAAACATTTCTGATTCTAACAAGTTTTCTGGAATGGCTGCGCAATTAATGGATATTAAGTCATTCTTGGATCTGTCGCTGTTTGCATGAACAAAATTAGCTATTACTTCTTTTCCAGTTCCAGATTCTCCAGATATCAGAACATTTGCAATAGAAGGAGCGATTTTTTTTGCTAAATCAACTATTTTTCCAAATTCTTTGCTTTTATAGATGATATCATTATTTTGTGAGTTTTTGACTATTGCATCAAATAATTCTGTTATTAGTTCTTTATTAGGTGGCAATGGAAGGTATTCTATAGCACCATCTTCTATGCTTTTCACGACTCTGTTTTGATCATCTGTGATGCCACAACTTATTATTGGGGTGGGAAATAGTTCTTGGTCTAAAGCTTGTTTTAATAAAGATATATCATTTTTTACATCAATGAATATTAAATCGACGTTTCCTTTGTTGCGTAAGGTATCCATGGCTGGGTTTATATCTAATGCATGGAGAACTTTAACATTTTTTTCCTTCGCCATTTTTGCGGCCTTGACCATGTTTTCATTGAGATCGCCTATAATTAGTATCTTCATATAATCTACTTGATAAGTAAGAAAGAAAATTTTTATTTTTTTATTATAACAACTGTATGAGATATTTTATCATGCAGCCCTTGTTTTCTTTTTGAAAAATCAACAAGAAAGAATCCTATGCCAAGTGTCAAAATGTTTAAACAATTACCCAGCATTCGCAAAATGATTTGTGTATTGTCGATATTATTATAGGTTGTGGCATCAACTATTTTGCATTTTAAAATATATTTTCCAATCGAAGCTCCAAGCTTTTTCCAGCATATGAAAAAGTATGAGAACACTATTATTAATAAAAATAATTGTATCAAGATGTATGTCCAATTCGTATATAAACTTTTACTTATGAGTGCTATATATTCCAACCCTTCAGTATTTTTTAAAGAGTTTATGGTACTTTGAGCAAAATCTTTTTTGAGAAACATGTTTGTTAAAAGATTTGAAACTGGCGTCATTATTGTAACTAATATAATACAGTCTATGGTAAAAGCTAAAGCCCTTCTGTTGAGTGATGCGTATTTATATTCTTCAATGGTTGTGTTTTGCATTTTCAATCTAGGTTAATAGTTTTTTGATTATTCATATAGGGTCTTAAGGTTTCTGGTATTGTGATGGAGCCATCTGCATTTTGATAATTTTCCATGATTGCAACAATCGTTCTTCCCACAGCAAGACCACTGCCATTTAAAGTGTGAGGGAAATAATTTTTGTTGTCTACTAAAGATTTATAACGACAATTCATACGTCTTGCCTGAAAATCAGAAAAGTTAGAGCAGCTTGATATTTCTCGGTATTGATTTTCTGATGGTATCCATACTTCTATATCATATGTTTTAGACGAACAGAAACCTGTGTCTAAAGAGCATAAAAGAGATACTCGATAAGGGAGGGAGAGTCTTTTTAAAATTTCTTCTGCTGCATTTGTCAATCTCTCTAATTCTTCTTGAGAATTTTCTGGTAATACAACGCTCACCATTTCTACCTTAAAAAATTGATGTTGCCTGATTATTCCCTTGGTATCTTTACCTGCGCTGCCCGCTTCTGAGCGAAAACAAGGGGTGTGCGCTGTCAATCTATGAGGAAACGAAGATTGATTTAATATTTCATCAGCAAACATATTGACAATAGAAACTTCGGCGGTTGGTATTAATCTATGACCTGTTGAGGTTTGAAATGATTCTTGAGAAAATTTAGGTAATTGACCAGATTTAAACATACTCTCTTCAGAAACTAATATAGGTGGAGAGATTTCTTCGAAGCCATGTTCATTGATGTGAATATCTAGCATAAAATTAGCTAAAGCCCTTTCTAATTTTGCCAGGTCTTTGTTTAATACCACAAATCTAGAGCCAGAAATCTTTGCTGCATTTTTGAAGTCCATCATACCAAGATTTTCTCCTAGTTCATAATGTGCCTTTGTAGTGAAATTGAAGTTAGGTTTTCCTCCAACTTCTCTTATGACGACATTATCATCTTCATCTTTTCCTATTGGTACGCTCTCATCTAATATATTAGGAAGTGTATATAGGTAATGTTCAAGGCTTTTTTTAGAATCTTTGTTTTGTTGTTCAAGAGTGTGTATGTTATGCTTTACATTATGTCCTTCTTCTTGGAACTTTTTGAAGTTAGGATCTTTATGGTCTAAGGAAGATATTTTTTTTGCAATATCTCTTTTTTTATGCTGCAAATCTTGCAGTAAAGCTGTGTTTTTGCGTATCAAAGAGTCGATAAATAAGATTTCTTCCGCATGGGTATTTAAGCCCCTTTTTTTCATTTCTTTATCAAATGTTTCTTTATTTTCTCTGATGAATTTTATGTTATGCATTGTTTTTTATAATATTTTTACACACCAAAATAGAAGCTTCGTACAGAATGATCATGGGTATCGCCAAAGCAATTTGGCTTATGATATCTGGGGGGGTAAGAATAGCAGCCACAATAAAGATAATTACTATGGCATATCTTCTGAATTCTATTAATTTGGCCAGACTAATTATATTAAAATTAACTAAAAGAACAAGAAAAACAGGAGTTTGAAAAGCTATTCCAAATCCCATTAGTAACTCTATTATCAGATCTATATAATCGCTAATTTTTGGTAAAAAAGAAATTGAGATATTGTTATGGTTATCAATCTGAAAACCTAGGAAAAATTTCCACATAATTGGCATGATGATAAAGTAGACGAAAGTCGCTGCCAAGATGAACAATATGACTGGAAAGATAAAGCAATAAATGGTGATTTTTTTCTCATCTTTATATAATCCTGGTGCAATGAATTTATATAGCTGATAGAAAAATACGGGTATGGTGCAAAATATACCTAGATATAACGCAATTTTAAATTCCACAAAAAACGCTTCTGTTAATTTTGTGTATATGAAATTTAAAGATTTGTTATCAGAAGAGATTTTCAATGGTTCGGAGAGTAAAAATAAAAAATCCCAACTAAAGAAAAAGGCTAGAGAGGTGGTGCATATTAAAGTGACTACAACCTTAATGACTCTTATACGCAATTCTTGGATATGTTCGTCAAAAGTAAAGGACTGAAAATTAGTCGTCGTTTTGGTGTTTTTGTTCGTCATGTGATTTGTCCAAGCGATCAATTTCTAGTGTTTGTATATCATCTGATAGATTTTTTATTTTTAATAATTTCTCGCCAAAGTATTTGATATCCTGTGGCTTTAAGCACAAAATTGCAACCAGCAAAGATAAGGTGATTTCCGAGAAAGAAAAGCCAAACATTTTTAAATTATTGATAATTTTACTAATATAGCATAAATTTTACTATTACTAACCATAAATTATTCATATTGCAATGGATGAAAAAATCATGGCGGATTCTAAAATTTTTGAGGCCTTGGAAAATCTAAGAAAGGCGGTGTTAGAAAAAATAGAGAAAGTTCAGAGTCTTGAAAGAAAAGTGACTGATCTTACTATCAAAAATACTAAGATAGAGTCTGAGTTTCGTAATCAAAAAAGTGACCAACATGCTAAAGGACAAGTTGAGAGCTTTACAAATGACATAGATTTGTCGATAAATGAATTAAAGAAGATTATAAAAAGTAATAAGTAAGTGATATGCATGAAGTTGAGATAAAAATCTCTAATACAACAGTGAAGTTGATGTGTGAGGATGAGAAAAAGCTCATGAGTATAACGGAATTGTTAGATCAAAAAATATCTGAGCTAAAAAATGGCAGGGATATTTCAGATCTGAAAGCTTTTTTCATTACTTCCATATATCTCATTGATGAGCTTCAATCTTTGAGGGAAGAGATGCAGTTACTGAAGGCAAAGTTTTATGACACTTTGGAGATAGAAAAAGGGGAGGTGAGAAAGAACTACGAAAGGATTGCCGGGGAGATAGAAAAGATAACAAAACTAATTGATGAAAATTTATGAAAAAAGCTAGATCTATAATTTGTTTATCTGTTATGATGACCTGCTTAATATATGGAGCAGGGTGTGTACCAATAGGTATAGCTGCCACAACTGCTGCAGCTGGCGTGATTTCAACGAATGAAAGAAGTGTTGGTCAAATTGTGGACGACAAGTTCATATCATCTAAAATTAGTTATTATCTTTTGAAACAAGGTCATCAAAATTCTGATATTTCTAATGTAGACTTTTTGTTATATGAAGGTAGGGTGTTGTTGATTGGGAATATAGAGAATGAGGCAACAAAAGAAGAAGCCGAAAAATTTATTTGGTCTATAAAAGGAGTAAAAGAGGTGATCAATGATTTAGCTGTTCGTAAGAATTCTCAGACAATCACAAAAGATTTATGGATTACTGCATCTTTTAAGACCAAGCTTTTGATAGCAAAGAATGTTCATTCAGCTAATTATAAATATATGGTGTTGAATCATCAGGTTTATCTACTTGGCATTGCAGCTTCAAATCAAGAATTAGAGACAGTGATTTATATAGCAAAAAATATTTCAGGTGTAAAAAAGATCAAAAACTATGTGATTATTCGAGACGATAGTCGTAGGCATTGATTTGACTCAAGCGCATTTTGTGTCATTGGGATATTTAGGCTTTTTTCTCTTTTTGGACAAAAAGTGTATGTGCGGGTTTGTCTAGGAATTTTTGCGTTTCATATGCTTTTGTGCTAATTCAAATGGTGAGTGAGTAATGCTTAGGGTTAAGGTTTGATGATCCAAGATATAAGTATAACCCATACCAAAGTGAAAGGAAGTAGCAATTTCCATCCCATCCTCATCAATTGATCATATCTAAATCTTGGAAGAGCAGCTCTGACCCAAATAAAAACAAATAAGCATAAAAAGATTTTAACTAGAAACCAAACAGCGCCAGGGATAAAAGATAGAAATGATATGTTAAAAGGAGGCATCCATCCTCCCATGAATAGCAAAGCTGTAAATGCACTCATCACTATCATATTAGCGTATTCTCCTC
>CBFHIH010000051.1:0-6219 GCA_965655955.1 Candidatus Midichloriaceae bacterium
CTAATTGCTATAACACAAGGAGCACAGGGCTTTAAGTTAAAGGAAGCTGGTGCGGATTTCTCTGAGATAATTGGGAGGCATATTGTAACTGCTATAACACAAGGAGCAAAGATTGCTGAGTTAAAAGCAGCTGGCGTGGATTTTTCTAAGATAGAAGGTTCAGATATTGTAACTGCTATAGAACAAGGAATAAAAATTTCTGAGTTAAAAGCAGCTGGTGTGGATTCCTCTAAAATAACTTGGTTGGAAATTTTAGGAGCTATTAGGAAAGGAGCAAAGATCTCTGCATTAAAAGAGGATGGCGTGGATTTCTCTGAGACAAGTGGGAGAGATATTTTACTTGCTTTAACAGTCGGGATAAAAATTTCTAAGTTAAAAGAAGCTGGCGTTGATTTCTCTAAGATGGATGAGAATGCTATTTTGATTGCTCTAGACGACAGAAGGATAAAAACTTCTGAGTTAAAAGCAGCTGGTGTTGATTTTTCTAAGCTAGCTGGAAAGGATATTTGGATTGCTATAATAAAAGGGGCAAAAATTTCTGAGTTAAAGGCAGTTGGTGTGGATTTTGCTAAGCTAGAGGTAGTTGATATTTCATCATTAATCGAGCAATGCGGAGCAGGAATACTTTTTTCTTTGAGAGAAGTTGGATTAAAAATACCTAAACATCATGTTGAAGAATTAACACAACAATTTGGAGAAGAAATAAAGAAGGTTTTGCAAGCAGCAGATGAACAGCTTGCAATATCAGGCTCTTTTCAAGGCAAGGATTCTATAGAAAAAAAATATTGTGAATTTAACGAACATCATCTTTTTGAAAACTCATATGATAGCGCAACATGTCTTGCCACTCATGAAATTAGTCATCCTCACAATTTATGCGAAATCTAAAATAGAATTTGCTTTATAAGACAATACCAAATTTTTTCATCCAGGATGACAGGAGAGTGTTATAGCAGGCTTTTCTTTCTGTATCTATAAATGCAGCATCAACGGTGTTTTGACATAGTTGCGCTAATTCTTCTGCTTTTAGTGGATGAAAATCTTTGGGAAAAGGATGTTGCGGGTCAAGCCCTGCGCATGCATACAGCGCCTTTTTAAGTGAAACGCCGCCTATTTCTGGGTTGTCTGAGCTTAATGCTATCTTTAATTTATGTTTTCTAAATAAAGTGAAAAAGGGGTGGTCTTTTAATTCTGTGATAAATATTCTTTTCCCGCCTTTTGATTTGGCGAGTGGATTGCCATCTTTTCCGACATGTATGCATAATCCAAGACTTAGATTTATCATTGGCATCATAACCAAAGTTATGTCTTTTTCTTTAACATAATTGATTGCCTCTAAATCCTCTATTACTTGGAATCCATGAGCTAATCTTGTGATAGGTAGTGTCTTGACAACATCAAGCATGTGCTCAACTCCTATTCCTTCGCCACCATGTGCTTCACATCCTAACCCTAATTCAACCACTTTATCATATCCTGCTTTTAGATGTATAGGCCAACCAGATTCATCTTTTTCATGCCCTGCAGACTCAATTCCCACAAATAAACCTGGAGTGATTTCATGAGCTTCTTTTAGCCATTCATATGCCTCTAGAGCTCTTTCATGAGTTGATTTTATTTCGCCAGATGCCTTGGTTTTATTAAAACAGTGAAGAAATTTCAAAGTAATGCCATGTTCAAAAAATTTTTCGCTTATCTTGAAGAGCAATAAATAGAGTTGCTTCCTAGCTTCTTTTGGTTCTAAGTTTGGAAAAAATAGATAGGCAATTTTTATATTTTGCTGTAATTCTGTATGAAACATCTTATCTTCCAAGCATACTTTTAGGTACTCATCTAAAATAAATATCAAATCATCTTTTGTTTGTATACCTCCTGGGGGATGTCTATGACCCTGCACAGTGGCCATCACACGATCAAAGCTTTTAAAACTTTGAAAATCTATATTATACGATAAGTTTTTCACAATATGATTCTTATTAATATGAAAATCACTATTAAATATGTCAATATAATGCTCATGAGGATCATCTATAGACAAAGAATTAGGACCATTGGTGATAACATAATCCCCTGTTATATCCTTTTGTACGCTGAAAAATTTGTTTTTCAATCCGAGTGTCCATGCAGTATAAGGTGATATTGCGCCTGGTAAATGAACATGTATGTCGCAAACAGGTATTTCATCAATCATATCGTGAGTTAGAGGGGTGAAAGCTCTCAGAATGTCAGGCATTAGTAAATATTAATTGCATAAAAATAAGTTTATAATTAGTATCTGTAACTATATAAATCAAGTTCTTTATCATGATAAAATTAGAAGAGTCTTATTCTTTTGATGATGTTTTAATATTGCCTTCATATTCTGATATATTGCCAAGTCAAGTTTCATTAAAAACCCAAATCACCAAAGGTATATCGATTAATTTACCATTTATCTCAGCCGCGATGGATTCTGTCACTGGACATAAAATGGCAACAGAAATGGCATTGTTAGGAGGTCTTGGCGTCATACATAAAAGCATGTCAATTGATAAACAATGCGAAGAAGTTTCATGTGTTAAATCACATAAATTTGACACAACAACATATAGCAGTGCTGTTTATGATAAAAATAACGCGCTGAGAGTGGCAGCGGCAATTGGAGCAGGAGAAGATGCAGTTATACGCGCGCAACATTTAATTAACGCTTCAGTAGATATTATAGTGATAGATACTTCGCATGGACATTCAGAAAATGTTTTAAAGACTATAAAAGAAATAAAAAAACTTAAATCTATTTATATAATAGCTGGAAATGTAGCAACAAAAGATGCAGCTTTAGCTCTTATATATGCAGGAGCTGATTGCATTAAAGTTGGAGTTGGTGGCGGATCAATATGCACAACCAGGATAGTTTCTGGTGTTGGAGTTCCTCAATTATCTGCTATATTAAAAGTAGCAGAAGTGTGCAAATCGCGAGATTCTTTCATGATAGCAGATGGGGGAATTAAATATTCAGGAGATATAGCAAAAGCAATAGCAGCTGGTGCAGACTGTGTTATGCTTGGATCAATGCTTGCAGGTTGTGATGAAAGTTTGGGTGAGCTTGTCACTGTAGACGGTGTGGAGTATAAAAAATATCGTGGCATGGGTTCAGAAGGCGCGATGAAAGAAGGATCTGCCGATCGTTATTATCAAGAAAAACAAACCAATTTTGTACCACAAGGTGTAGAAGGTTATGTGAAATACAAGGGTAAGCTGGAAGATGTTTTGTTTCAACTTCAAGGAGGATTATCTTCAGCAATGGGATATACAGGAAACGATACAATCAAAAAGATGAAGAATAATTGCCAATTCGTTAAAATCACTCCTTCGGGCAATAAAGAAGGACATCCACATAGCTTAGCAAAATTTGATAAGGCAAGGAATTATGGATAAAATTTTAATATTAGATTTTGGATCACAGTATACACAATTAATCACCAGAAGAATAAGAGAATTGGAGATTTATAGCGAAATTATGTCTTGCGACATAGACCCTATTAAAATAAAAGAATATGCTCCAAAGGCTATTATTTTATCAGGAGGATCTAGATCAGTTAATGAACATGATGCTCCTTTAATACCACAAATAGTCTTTGAATTAAATGTCCCTATACTTGGAATATGTTACGGACAGCAAGCTCTTGCCAAAGCTTTTGGTGGAGCTGTGCAATCTGGATCATCTGGTGGATATGGACTTGCATCATTAGATATAAATAATCATTCTAGATTATTACCAAAATATGCTTCTCAAAAGATTGACGTTTGGATGAGTCATGGTGATTGCGTTCATAGTGCACCTGCTGATTTTGTGGTGACTGCAAAGACTTCTCAAACACCTTGTGCTATTATAGAGCATAGACACAAGGATATATTTGGCATACAATTTCATCCAGAGGTTTCGCATACCCATATTGGTATGGAGTTATTGGAAAATTTTTTAGTTAACATTGCCCAATGCTCTAAAAATTGGAAAATGGCATCTTTTATAGACAGAGAAATTGCATATATTAGAAATATTGTAAAAGAAAAAAAAGTTGTTTTAGGGATCTCTGGTGGTGTTGATTCTTGCGTTGTTGCAGCGTTGATGAGCAAAGCGATTGGGGGAAATCTACATTGTGTTTTTGTCGATAACGGCTTGTTGAGGATGAATGAAGCAGACGAGGTAAAAGAAACGTTAGAGAGAAACTTTGACATACATCTTCATCAATATAATGCTCAAGATACTTTTTTGCAAAACTTAAAAGGTACCACTTCTCCTGAAGAAAAAAGAAAAATTATAGGTAAAACATTCATAGATATATTTAAGATTGCCGTAAAAGATTTAGGGGATATAGAATATTTAGCTCAAGGCACAATTTATCCAGATGTTATAGAATCTTTGGCAAAAGTTGGTGGAAAATCCGAAACTATAAAATCACATCATAATGTTGGTGGACTACCAAAAGATATGAACCTTAAACTTATTGAGCCACTCAGGTTTTTATTTAAAGATGAAGTGAGGAAATTAGGCAAAGAACTAGGCCTCTCTGATGAGTTGCTCAACAGACATCCATTCCCTGGTCCTGGCTTAGGTATAAGAGTTATAGGCGAAGTCACAAAAGAAAAATGCTCTATGTTGAGAGAAGCTGACGATATATTCATGAATGAACTCAAAAAAGAAGGTTTATATAGCAAAACATGGCAGGCTTATGCAGGATTATCATCTGATAAAACAGTTGGAGTTATGGGCGACGCAAGAACATATGCGCATATATGCATCTTAAGGGCAATCACTTCTGTTGATGGAATGACTGCTGATTTTGCTAAATTACCTATGGATTTCCTTGGTAGAGTGGCGACTAAAATAGTAAACAACGTCAAGGGGATTAACAGGGTTGTTTATGACATCACATCAAAGCCACCATCAACTATTGAATTGGAGTAAGGGAATATATGAAAATAGTCTTTATGGGGTCATCTGATTTTTCATTACCCACCTTGAAGAGTCTTATAAATTCTGGGAATGAAGTTATTTGTGTATATTGCAAACCTCCACATATAGAGAGAAGAGGGAAGGGGATTATAAAATCTGAAATTCAAAAATTAGCTGAGGAAAATGGTATAGCGGTGCGTACCCCTGTAAGACTCAAGACAGAAGAAGAGATTGACTTTTTTCAAAATTTATCTGCTGAGTTGGCAGTGGTTGCATCTTACGGACTTATAATACCAAAAGCATTTCTTGATATACTAAACGGACTGTTTTTCAATGTACATCCTTCCAGTTTACCAAGGTGGCGCGGTGCTGCACCAATAGAAAGAACCATTTTAGCGGGTGATATATCTACGTCTGTTTGTATAATGCGTATGGATCAAGGACTTGATACTGGAGATATAATACTGAAAAAATCTTTTGACATCGAAGAGCATACAACAGCAAAGGAGCTGCATGATTATTGCGCAAATCTTGGAGGCGAAATGATCCTTGGCGCTATAAAACTGCTAGAATCTGGCGCTATTCAATACATCAAACAAGAAAAAATTGGAGTGACATATGCGCATAAAATATCTTCCGAAGAAAGAAAAATAGATTTTTCAAAAACTGCCACTGAAGTTGGTAGGATAATAAGGTGTTTTTCTCCCAAGCCTGGCGCTTATTTTGAGCATAATGGCGAAAAAATAAAAATTATTACTGCAGAAATTTTAGAAGACATCAATGTTATGGGTGAGCCAGGTGCTATACTTGATGATAAGCTAACGATAAAATGCCAAAAAGGAGTAATAAGACCTCTTTTGTTGCAAAGAGAGGGTAGAAAGATGCTTTATACCGATGCTTTCTTAAGAGGGTTTAAATTTCTTAATTCAATAATTGTGGTTTGACTTAACGATTAAAAATCAAACAAACAATTAGTCGCTCAAGAAGAATCTTGCATTTAGAACAATTTTTTATAAAAAAACACTTCGTTGATTATTTGTATCTTTGCAATTAAAATAAAAGATCATTGAAAGTGGGGATGCAAACATGGTTTACTATGAGAAATTTCACGTATGCACAAAACAGAAAATGGAGACGTCAAATGATAGATCCTTTTTCATACATTTTTCCTCAAACAACAGCTTTTATAAAGCAATTTAAAGATGATTTGCGTCACTTTGAGAGAGGGGAAGATAATTCAAGTCAAGCAATAGATTACTTTATCACTGTGCAAGATAAAAAAA
>CBFHIH010000052.1:0-5954 GCA_965655955.1 Candidatus Midichloriaceae bacterium
AAGAGAATGTCTACTAAAAATACAGATAGATATTTGGATCTGCTGTTTTTTCATCGAGGTCTGAGAAGATTGGTTGCAATTGAACTAAAGCTAGGGAAGTTCGAGCCTGAACATAAAGGGCAGATGGAATGGTATTTACGCTGGCTAGATAAGAACGAGCGAAAGAGTTACGAAGAAAAACCTATAGGAATTATATTATGTGCAAATAAAGATCAAGAAGATGTTGAATATCTTGAATTAGATGATGCTGGAATTCATGTTACTCAGTATCTAACAAAACTGCCACCGAAAAAGCTATTGGAGGAATATTTGCATAAAGCAATAGCTATGGCACGTGCATGTAGTAATAAAAAAGATAATGAAGATAGTTGATTTATGATATTTCAAAACTTTGAAATCTTTTAAGATATGGCCTTAGATAGTAATAGAAAAAAGTTTATACGAATAATTTTAAAGTTATCCGATAATCATTATTTAAGCGATGCGAGAAGCTTTTTTAGTTGGAAAGATAAAAAATTATTTTGGAAATCCATTTTAGAAATCAAAAAATTCATTGAAAATTGTGTTGAAAACTCTAGAGAGTTTTTTATGAATGATGAAGAGATTCAAGGATGTAATGAAATTCTAAAATGTGTTGATATACTGATAAATAAAGTTGGAAAAGAAAAGAGTAATTCAGAATATTCTGCCACGGTAGAATGCAGAAATTTATCTGAGGAATCTTCAAAAGTACTTGAAAAGATTGCTTTAGATAATAAAGAGAATGTAGAAGTTGATGCTTTTATAAAGCAAGAAAAAAATTTAAATCGTGAAGAAAAGGGAGGGGTGGATTGGCCTTCCAGAAGATCGTGGCTCATATATACATTATTAGATTTAGCAGATAAAGATTTTCAAGAAAGAGAATGGTTAGGTGATGGTTATTTTGATGACTATATTGTGTATTTTGGGTATGATGGGTTAGAAGATTTTGGTTTTGACGGTCTGTCATTTGATAAACAATGTGAATGGTATTTAGACGTTATTTATAAAAGTAAAAAAGAGATAGAGTTGATATATAAAGTTACAGATATATTAGATAAGCTTCTGGATTATGTTTATAGTTTTGATGATAAAAAGACTTATGATGAGGTATATTGGAATGCTCAGCTATTAATAGAATTGAGGAGATCTAGCGAGAGAGCCTTAAATGAAATGTTGCAGAATGATAAAGATAATGAAAATTTTATGTATCATTATTCATCAGTGAAAAAGCAATGCGCAAAAGAACATGCTCTATACAAACAAGCACAGAAGGAGCTTGTTAGATATACAGAATGGGATCTACAGGTAAGATTATTGAAATTAATACAGCTTTATCAAATAGCAATAAAAATTTTAAAGAAAAGACGAAGAAATATTGTTTTTTCACCACGCCAAATTATTAGATTTGTTTTTAAAAAAAAGAAATATCGCGAGTATGTAAAAAATATTCGATTTAATATTGGTTCATTAGAACAAGATGTTGAAAGACTTAAAGAAAAAGGAATAAAATATATTAGATATATTTTAGGTAGAGGGCCAAGCGGTAAGAGAAAAAAGGAAGGCTTATTTAAAGAGGGATTGCTTTATCACTACAAAGATAAGTATAGAGAAGATGGTGAATTATTAACAGCAATATCCCATATAGATGAATATATTGTAAATATGTAAATAGATGAAACAAAGAAAAAATTCTCAAGTACACAGTCTGATTTTTTATAGAAATAATCCAATAGAGTTTGAACCGCACATGTTATGTCTGCATATACTACAGCTAAGCATGGTATACATCAATACATTGCTCCTGCAGCAGATATTAATTGAATCAAATTGGCTGAGTAGGATGACTATAGAAGATAAAAGGGCTATATCACCTCTCATAAACGAGCATATTAATCCATATGGAGAATTTCCTCTCGATATGAATCAAAGACTCAGAATTAATTTCAGTGGAGTTGCGTAATGGAGAAAAGAACAGGGCCAAGAAAAAAAGCATTGCAAATAACAAAGTATTTCCGTCATGAAAAACCTGATTATAATTATTTGCGTGCGGTATTTGTAGAGTTAAGAAAAGAGCTAGCAGTGAAAGTTGGCAGTAAAGAAAAGAAGCTTCCTTACGTTCCAAAAGAAGAAGAAATTCGCAAATATTACAAAGCAGTATGGGAAAGCAAAAACACTCAGGATATGATCATTATAAAAACTTTGTTATATACAGGAATCAGAGTGAGTGAACTTATAAGGCTGAAAATTACCGATGTAGACTTAGATAGATGTCAAATCAAAATAATATCTGGAAAGGGACAAAAAGACAGAATAGTTCCGTTCCCAAAAAGTTTTAGAGAAACATTAGCTTTGTACATTGAAAATTCAAAACAAAAGGCTACTTCCAGCTTATTTGAATCATCTTGGGCTAAGCCTTATTCTGATCGAGGAATAAGAAAGATACTTGAAAAATATAGCAAGTTAGTAGGAATTGAAAAAAATATATCTCCCCATAAACTACGTCACTTTTTACTAACATGGCTCAAGAAAAAAGGAATCGACGATGCTCTTATCCAACCCTACTCAGGCCACGAAACCAGACAATCTCTTGAGATTTACTCAAAACTATCCCTAGACAAAGCTCAAGACGTCTACGACGAAAACATTAAAGACTTTCCTATCTGATTACTTAAAACAACTTTTTTCTCACCAATCTTTAGTACCAGGCCTATTTGTAGCTGCTGCATAAATACATAAAAGCAATCGTTGCTGCAATACTTCTCTTTCAATAACTATCTTATCAGTCGCATCAATTATTTCAGTAGTTAACCCAATTCTTAAATCGGCTTCTTTTAATATGTCAAGTAAGCTTATATATCCCCATTTTTCCAGCACTTTCTGCTTAAGTATCGGTATATTCTTAGGTTCTTCTTGTTCTTCACTTGGCGTAATAAATATATGAGGCTTATTACCTTTTTTTCCTATTCTCACCTTTGTATTATCCTGTATTGTTCTATTCAACTCAATTATTGCATCCACAAGCTGCCGCTTCGTTTTATCCAGCTGTTTCTCACCACTCAAATCAAGTCCTAATATATCTAGGTAATGTCCTCTTCTTTCTTCATAATCTTGTGGAGCTAAAATAGCATTCATGACAATAACTTGTTTCTCAAAATAATCAGCCTCATTGCCTTCTTGCCATTGCTCTGTTATATATTGAGCTGCCTTAAATATATTGTTTTTAGCATTAGATCTTAAATCAGATTGCCCTAGAATATTTAAAAGGTATTTTCGATTTTGAATATACAAGCGTCTGAAACTTTCATACTCTAAACTCTTTTTCTTTATTTTCCCAAGCTCCCTTAATTGCTTAGCTCTTTCTAACTTAGATTTTCCACCAACAACCGGATAAATAGCTTCTTTGATTACTCCTTCAGGTTTTTCTAATGATATATCAACCAAACTCTCATATAATACTTGCTCATTTTCTTCTATATCCCATAGATCTTCCTTTGCCTTGCTTAACCCTTTCCTCTCGATTCTGTGTAGTTTCTTGATTGCAATATCTATTAAATTATCAACGATTTTCCCAGCTTTATATTTGCAAAAACAACATATGAGAAAATGGTATTTATCTGTATTGTTTTTACATATTTTTAGTAACTCGTTTGGTGATTTTATAACAACATTATCATGATATTTTTTTAGTAGTTTATTCGTTATACCCATATTGCCTAGATCAATTTCAAGAATACCTGTTCTTTTGATATATTATAATTTCTCTAACTCTTCCTCAATCGTAACTTTTGTTAATTTCCCAGGATTCTGTTTTATCTTGGAGTAACTAATCTCTACATCCAAATCCACTTCTTTGATAAGAGACTCTAATTCGCTTTTAACCGCACTATTTAGCTTGTCATTAACGCTACATACAAGATCTAGTTCGTATTTATTGTATTCGCTATTTACAAACCTAATAAACTCACTATTTGCAGGTCTCTCTATTTTTTTATCATAAAGGTAATTAATAACCTCTTTAATTATTCTCTTCTTGCCCAAACCTTGAGGCAGCAAATTATCCATTATATACCCACTAACCAGCTCTTTTTTCTCATTGGATAATCTTGAAAAACCAAAATATTCTCGAATTTCCTTTTTGCATTGCCTGATACTTCTTTTTGTGCAATTCGGATTTAAAATTGATTCTTTTTTGACTTTCAGCTGTCTAGAGACATATTCAATTACTATATCCGATATCTCTTCTCCTTCTTCAACAAAACTTCCGTATAGATCATAATATTTTATAAAAAATCCATAAAATCCCACAGCATTCTTCGCACTACATAACTCTATCTCTGTTTTTGACAATGTCCAACTCTCAGTCAGCTCTATTTGTGTCCAGTACTTATTCATATTTACGAGTTCCGAGAAGTGCAGGTGATGCTACTCTTTTTGTCTATCATCATCTGTATTAACCTTATTTATTCGACTTTTACACTAAATATCCATAGTGTGTCAATCACTATTGCTAATACATTACTTATTGATGCGTAATCTTAAGCTTTTCTTCAAATTTAAATTCCTTAATTTCTCTCTGATTATATGTTTTAATCGCAGTAATTGCCTGGCTTGTAAAGAATTTGTGAAAAATTGATGATTTTAAAATGTTATAACTCATATCTTGCACAACGCTCCTTTTTACCACCTTCACACATCATACCTTTGCCGTTTTCTCAACTCCCCTACCATCAGGCCTTAGAGGTTTATTCTAAATTATCTTTAGTTGATTGCCAGCAAGAATATGAAAATCAAATTAAAGATTTCCCCGTCTGATTTCCTTGTGGCGGCTCAGCGCAGCTACCTTAAGACATGTCCTTCACATGGCGGCAAAAGTGCCCATTCTTAACACCGGTCCTAAAAAAGGCTATTTTCCATTGCGATAAACAGTGCTACTCCTATACCTAAAGCAGAAGCTACATCTTCATCATCTAAAAACGTAGTATTTGCAGCAGCAGTAGTTGAGCTATTAAACAGAGGAGTATTATCAATTATATTTTCTAGATAAACGCTAGATGTATCATTACAATGACTATGATATAACTTATATATATCATAGCATTGATCTTTTCTCATGTTAACACAAAAGCTAAAATCTCTATAAATTAGGGGCTCTTTGTTTTCTTGCAGAATTCTTGAATTTATTACACTACCAGTCAATTTTGTTGCATCTGGAATAGCACAAGTGTCTTGTCTAACACCTTCCTTATATAAAGAGCACTTGGCTTGTTTAGGTGCTATAAAAGAATGAGATCTACATGACAAATCATTACTTTTTATGACATCTTTCATTTGATATTCAAAATCAAAAAATTGTTTTACATCTATTTCTTCACCACTTCTTGTTATTGATACTACATTTAAATTATCTAATTTTCCAGATACCTGCGAGCGATCTTTATACCATGGTATTATGTCTCTACAGTGTATTGTTCCTTCTCCTCCTAGCTTAAACACATTTCCTGGGCTTTTTATCATAAAAAAGAATTTATCCTTACAGGGTATTACCAAATCGTCACACCTTACTTCATATGCTACCCCTTCATTACTTCGACAATTCTTTGTTAAATCTACAAATCCAACATCTTGAGTTAAGTGATCAGGACATTGTACTATTTTATCCCCTTTTGATTGATATACGTTTGCTCCCATTAATATAGTTAATACATCCTCACTATATATTTTTAAGCCATTTGCATTAAAACTTTTAAATGTTACATATGGAACTGATTCAATACTTGTCAATGGTACTGCTGAATAGTCTGCAACCTTAATATTTGCTGCATATCCTTCATCTACACAACAGAATTGTAATCCTGTAAATACATTACTCTCTCGTAGTTCTTCGCTATTTATACATTCCCCATTTTGTGAAAAACCCGATCTTTCTCCATATT
>CBFHIH010000053.1:0-5870 GCA_965655955.1 Candidatus Midichloriaceae bacterium
ATTTACAATCTATACAGAAATAGATAGATCAAAAAACATCTGAGTATTTTTTTCAAGCAAAAAAGTTGAGTGAGCAAAGAAAAATTGCTGCCATAAGGCTTCAAGAAAAATTTATGAAAATTTCAGATAATATATTAGGTCAGGCTGAGATAATGCTGGATATAACTCAGCATGAGCATATCAGAGAAGAGGGTGTTGATAACGTTGAGATGCTAATTAAAACCAATCCTGATCAAGATTTTGCTTCAATTAGCAAAATAGCCTCAGGTGGGGAATTGTCAAGGCTTACGTTATTGTTAAAAATTCTTAGTAACACCTTGAATTCAAGAGGGATTATAATATTTGATGAAATTGAATCTGGCACTAGTGGCAAAATTTCTCAAGCTATTGCTGAAAAATTGCGCACATTATCATCGTATATTCAGGTAATATCCATCACCCATCATCCTCATATTATCCAATTATCTGATCACGTTTTTCATGTGAAAAAAGAATTAATTGATAAGCAGACTAATATATCCATAACATCACTCGCTAAAAAGGAGATAGAGAATGAAATACGTTATATAATATCAGGCAAAAAACTTTAGAAAATTTTTTATGAGCAAAATCCTAGCAAAAGACCATTGCACAATGTCTCTTTTTTGCAATTTGGGCATCAGAATAAAGATGCGATCCTCATTTATCACGATAAGCTACCGTTCTTATTTTTATCCTTTCTACAAATTTCTAATTATGCAACGGTCTTTGTGAGGGTGTTGGAGAAATAATCAACTCTTTAATTTTTTTAATTTTACGATAGGATGCATCTATGCTGCTTCTTGATATAATACCTTTT
Organism: Candidatus Midichloriaceae bacterium; assembly: GCA_965655955.1. GTDB lineage: Bacteria > Pseudomonadota > Alphaproteobacteria > Rickettsiales > Midichloriaceae > CBFHIH01. The sequence continues at coordinate 839 of CBFHIH010000053.1, forward strand.
GATACTCCTTCCTCGATTATATCTATTATGCTTTCTGCCCTAATATTCCAGTCATTACCCTCCTTCGTATGTAAAGATGCAGCTGAATTTTTGGAAAATAGTAAAATATTATTTCCAGCATTTATCGCTTTATATATCACGTCTTTTAATCCATAATGTCTTTTTATTGCCCCCATCTCTAGGTCATCGGTTACAATTACACCCTGAAAACCCAGTTTCTCTCTTAATAAGACGCTCACTATATTTTTAGATAAAGTTGCAGGGAGACTTTGAGGATCTAAGTTAGAATTCACGATATGAGATGTCATAACTGTAAGATATGGGGATTTATTAATTAGATTTTTATATGGTTGTAGCTCAACGTCTGGCTTTGCATAATTAGTTACATAGGTCAAAGTTTTATGTGTATCTCCTCTTGCATAACCATGACCTGGGAAATGTTTAAGAGATGTTATTATATTATGTTGTTGATGAGCAGCTATAAATTGTTCAGCATATTGAGTTACTTCTTTTGGGTTATAGCCAAAGCTTCTTCCATATCCTCCAATTATAGGGCATGTAGGATTGCTGTCTATATCAACGCATGGAGCGAAATTAAAATTTATTCCATGCTCCTTGAGCATTTTTGCCATTTTATCATAGATATGATAAGCCTCACTCAAGTTATATTTTAAAGCAATTTCTTGGGCTGAGCATGTGTCCTCAAAGCCCTTTCTCGAATTTAGTCTTTGAACTTTACCACCTTCTTGATCGATGGCTATTAGTAACTTACGATCAGATTGTGATAAAATATTAGTTAGATTTTTTAATTGCTTCTTAGAGGTGATATTGTAATCAAACAATATTACTCCACCTATATGCAATTTTTCTATTTCCTTTTTTATCTCTATTACACCGCTATCCGAGTTACTTGTTCCATGAAAGCCAAACATGAGCATTGACGCTATTTTCTTTCTTAAAGTAATATGTTGAGCATTTTCTTTTTCTATATACAAATTTCCTTTTATTCCGCAATTAGAAAAAACAAGCGATATTAACAACAGAAATATAAATCTTCTGACATTGAGCATCATTGAAAGGATATATTCAAAACACGAATTATATAAATGGTAATAGAGGTAGATTGCAAAGTCTAGGCAAATTTTGAGGCATTATGTATGATACATTTGTAGCTACCTAGCAATGCTTATTCAATGCTCTTTTCATAATATTCCTCATATACATTAATATACCCTTTAGCTAAAAACATTTCTCCTGCTCTGATGGCTGATTTTATTATCTTTAGTATTAAGATCTTTAAATTATCCATTTCATACACTCCTTCGTATCTATTTTTATAGATATTGTAACTTTTTATATAAAAATCTAGCGCTTCTGTATAGTGTTTTTGAAAAGATAAGAAATCTCCTTTTAATTCGTGTCCAAAAGCTAAATTGTCATCATATTCCTTATAACTTTGCTGGCCAGCTTCTTCATGAATAAAATTTATTATTTTAATCGCTTTATCGATATAAACCATTGCCTCGTCATATTTTCTTATAGCTATATTTACCGCAGCATTTTCTAATAAAATTCTTGATAATAATTCGCTTTTATCAGATACAATACCTGTTACTTCATCATATGTATTATTTATTATGGAATTTGCCTCTTTTTCCATTTGCATTTTTCTTAGTATTTCTGAGTATAATATTTTTATTGGTACTGTGTCTACTTTACTCACATCACGTTCTTTTTCATATCCTAAAGCACTATTCTTGATTTTGACTAAGGCTTCCTTATATCTCTCCTCCTCCATCAGTACTTTTGCTTCTATAAAATCACCTAAAGATTTTATTTCCCATGAAATGTTATACTGCTTATTTGCATTCTCTTTATATTTATCTATGTAATATCTCGCTTTCTTTACATTCCCTCCCCATATGTAAGTAGAACCTTGCATTATATAAGTTGCATGAATTAAGTTATGGTCTTGTTTCACATTTTGCAGTAACCACTCTGCTTTGTTAAATAACTCTTTGCTTTTTAAAAAATTAGAATACTCATAATCATAATATATTGCAGCTATATAATAAAAAGCGATCTTACTAATTAGCCCTTCCTCTGAATCAAATTTATAAAGCTCTATATCCCTTTCAATATCTCCTATACACTCTTTAATGCTACTATATCTTAAATTTGAAATATATAATCTTAACAAAATCACACGTAACTCAAAAACCTCTGATGTATATAACCTATAAGCATCGGCATGTTTTAATAATCTCAGTATATTAGCTTCTAATTTTTCTTCATAATCAATACTTCCAATCCATGATAAATTTTTTAATTTTAATTCATTTGGTATCAGCTTGAGTAAAGTTGATATAGAATCGTTTAAACTTTCTCTATTTTTTTCTTCTAACATCAGTATTTCTGAAAAATTTTCATTTATGTGGTGGTTTTTGTTAAGATGATGGGTGTGGCTTTGAGTAACTTAGATTTATTGAGAGGGATAGATTTTGCATTTTTTTATTAAATGGAATGTGATATATACTACATAGTGCTGTTTTTAAATGTGAGAGAGTGTTGCATTCAAGGCAATGGCATAATGCTCTTTGTAATTATCATATTAAAAGATCTGATTATGAAAGAAAAGGATGAATATATATCAGCGTTGATTAGAGTGAATCATGCTGGTGAATATGGCGCTAAAAGAATATATGAGGGGCAACTCAAGTACATAAAAGAGGTCGAGGACAAAAAGTTGATATATGAAATGTATGAAAATGAATTGGAGCACTTAGAATATTTTGAAAAAGAGGCTTTGAAAAGACGGGTTGGTCCTACGATTTTTATAGGTATATGGGATAAATTAGCATACTGTTTAGGTGCTTTTTCTGCATTTTGTGGTAAAAACACAGCTATGGCTTGTACTTCAGCTGTCGAAGAAGTGATTGAAGTGCACTATCAAGAGCAGATCGATAAACTTCCTGAATTTCAAGAGGATGAATTATTAAAAAAGGTCCAGAAGTTTAAAGATGAAGAAGTACATCACAAAGAAATTGCCGAAACTTATCTGTGCACTCCTTCAATTTTTCAACAAGCATTTATTTCTTTTGTTAAATTTTCGACATCTCTTGCTATTAGGTTAAGTAAAAAATATTAGCGAGAATGTTTGTATCAAAATTATATTTCTATAAGTCAATTCGACAATTTTTTAATCTATTGGTTATTACTTCATTATTTTTTTTCACTTTGATATTGCTGTTTGATTTTTTAGAAATTGGAAGGGTAGCGGGCAAAAACAACCTTCCTTCCTATTCTATACTTAAATTTGCTATATTAAAAAATTACATCTCTTTTAATAAGGTGATGCCATTTATAGTGTTATTTTCTTCGCTGATATTTTTTCGTAACAAAGACGTTAGAAATGAGATTATAGCTGCGAAAAGTTTGGGCATAAACACTTTGAATATACTGACTCCTGTGTTGTTTGGCGCTTTATTTTATGGAATCATCAACTTAGTTGTCTTGAATCCAGTTGGATCTGCCATGGTGAAGAAGTATCATCAGCATAAAAATCATAGGTTTTCAAATATTGTGCCAAAAAACTATGTATCCATTAACAAGTCTGGTATGTGGCTGAAGCAAAATATAGGTGACAATAAAGTGATAATCAATGCTTTGAGAATGTCATATAGGGATGATAAGCTCCATGATGTGAATATATTCATCATTGATGGTGAGGGTGCTTTTATTGAGCAAATGTCCTCCAAGGAAATGTTGTTGAAAAAAGAAGGGGCATTATTAATCAATGCTGTGAAATTAGATCATAATTTTAATGTATATCGTAATAAATATTTGTCTTTGCCATTAAAGATTTCTTTGGTTGATCTTTCTGATGATTCTTTGAGCTTAGAGTCTGTTTCCATTTTTAAATTTTGGGGATATATAGAGGCGGCAGAAAGATTTGGTTTTAAAACATCTAAATATGTTCTGTCTTTTTTCAAAGATATTTGTGCTCCTTTAATTTTTTGTGCTATGACTTTGATTGGGTATGCGTATGGATTCAGTAAATATTCTAGACAAAAATCAGATTATAATGTGCTTTTTGGGATAATTATAGGATTTTTAATCTTTTTTATGAACCACTTTACGTTTGCACTTGGGATTTCTGGCGGTATTTCTTCAACGTTGGCTATAATATCTCCTGTGCTATTATCGAATTTTTTAGGAGTATATCTACTTTTACGCAAAAATTTATAAAATCTTATTTATTAAGATAGATGCAATCTTCACCTTTTTTTCCTAACGAGAAATATTTTTTTGCTAGTTCTTCTACAAAATCCTTATTTAATGTTCTTTCATATAGCAGTGACGTTTTACTTTCTAATATCTCTCTTTCATTTCGAAGATTCTCAAGGTTTTTTTGCTTTAAGACCATTTCTTTGTTCAAATCAAGCATTCTAAAATATCCTCTTTCGCCCATGAGGGTGTGATAAAGAAAGTATGAAATAAAAACGATAAAGAAGATTGTGATTGTGAGAAATCTTATTGCGGATTTACTTTTTATTTGCATTTTTCTTTAATTATATAGAAGTTATGATATAATTTCCATTAATTGGTTAATAAAATAATCTCAGGATGCCAAGTTCATATTTATTCGCTTTGCAAATTATAATAACAGTTTTTTTAGTGATTCTCATTTTGTTTCAGAGATCTAATAATGATGGGATAGTTAACACAAGGTCTGATTCCCATTTGCCAACAACATCACAGATATCGTTTATTAATAAGACCACTATATTTTTTATTATTCTTTTTATGGGAAATAGTCTTTTTTTAGCAAAGCAATCTATAGATCAATATAAACAAGACAGCAAAATCATTGAAAGTTTAAAAGGTAAATCTCAGCTCTCGAAAGAGGAAGACCCTCTTTTGATACCTAAGATGGAGTAGGTTTTATGACTAAATTTATCTTTATCACAGGAGGTGTTGTTTCTTCGTTAGGAAAGGGGATTGCGGCGTCTTCTATAGCAGCGTTATTGCA
>CBFHIH010000054.1:0-5778 GCA_965655955.1 Candidatus Midichloriaceae bacterium
AAGTTGTTTTGCATGCTCAATAAACTCTTTGGCTAGATGGTTATCTTCATCTCCTAAATCAGATAATAAATCATCACCTATTGCTAGATATTGTTTGTAAAATTTCTCTACCATAATTGGATAATATGCCAAAGACTCAGTTGCCGCATCTATTGATGTCAACCCACCGCCAATTACGACGATCGGTAACCTGATTTGCAAAACTGATGGTATATCCTGTTTATAAGTTCCTAATGTCTGCAAATTCATTAAAAAATCTGAAGCGCTTTTCACCCCTTTTGCCAAAATATTAGGGATGTCAAGAAGCTTAGGATTGCCAGCCCCTAAAGCCAATGTAATATGAGAAAAGCCAAGTGATTTAACTTGTGCATAGCTTATATTGCTGCCAAATCTAATGCCACCATACATTCTGAAATTCTTCTTTCTTTCAAGCAATAACCTGATTAAGGTTAGGTAATTTTTATTCCACCGAACTGTAATCCCATATTCAGCCACTCCTCCAAAACCATATGCCTTTCTAGTATTAAGATCTTCAAAAACCTTTTTTATATCTTTGATGGGTATAAATTCATTTCGATTTCCTCTGAGATCAATGCCTGATAACTCATGATCTAAAGGTTCTATTTTCGCTCCATCTATCGCAACAACAGTAAAGCCTAGATTAGAAAGGTAGTGAGCCATTGAAAATCCTGCAGGTCCCAATCCAACAACTAAAACTTTTTTCCCATTAAATGAATCCAATATATATTCTTCACTTTTCAAAGGGTTCCACCTCGTTAGCAAGCTATATATTTCAAATCCATAATCTAGAGCCAATACATAATCTAAAATTTTTGATTCTATTGATGGGATATCAACTGGAGTTTGTTTTTGAAAAATACATGCTTTCATGCAGTCATTGCATATCCTATATCCCGTTGCAGCAATCATAGGGTTGTCTATCATTGCCATAGCCAATGCACCAAGTACAATACCTTGTTTTTTTAGCCAGTTCATTTCTGAGATTTTCTGCTCTAAAGGGCATCCGTGAAGTTGGTTATCAAGAGAATTTTTTGCAAATCCACCTTTCTCTTTTTTGCCTTTTGAGCAAGAATCTTTGCATCTTCTATGGCAATATATACAATAGTTCGTTTCTGTAACCACTCCATTTTCATTAGGTAAGTTAGCTGTAAAACCAAATCCTTCTCTGTTTATCAGATCTTTTATATCAAATTTCTTTTCATCATTGTCATTAATAATCTTTGGTATTAAATTCTCATCGTCAATCTTGTTAGGTGGGTTAAACAAAGCCATCTTCAAGCTATCTTGGGATTTATTATGGTATAAAACGCCAGAGCAATATGAAGATAATGCCTCAATGTTTTTATCCTCTCTTAAAGAGCTAAGTATGAATTTTGAAAGCTCCATTTCGTCAAAGGAATTCACCTTGCATTCTTCAAACAATCTAATGGCTTGGTCGTAATTTTCGTTAGAATAAGAATCTTCTGAGACCTTTCTTTCAATAAATTTTTTTCGACATTCAAAGATGTCAGCAAGTTCTTTATGTGACGCTTTAGAGTCTTGGGTGGAATGATCTATTTGAAATAATTTAATTAAAAAACTTTCTAAAATTTCAGCAATCTTAATAATAAAATCTGCATCATATATCTTATCTTTTCTATATAAATGTAACCTTTTGAATGCCAATTCATCTTCTGATCTCAGATGTTTTAAGAAAGCATCATCAACTTTTTTTATACCTTCTGGATCATATAGGTCTGTAAACCGCAATCCCCAGTTTAATTTTAGAGATGAGGACATATCAAAACAATAGAAATTATGCCCTATATAGCCTCATAATCACAAAAAAATCAATGTTTAATAAAAGATTATTAAAACCAATCTCAGATAAGGAAAATTTTTTGTTAATTAGAGATCGGTCGGGTAATGATTGCTACCATCTTCAGATTTTTGTAATTGTTGGTATTCCTCTGCAATGTCTATCAATTGCTCTACAATTTGAGGTATGTTACCAATTTGCACAGCATCAGATATTATAGTTCCGTTGAAATGTTCTTGAAAAAGAACCTTAGGGTTTAGTTTTGCAAATTTTATAACGTCTTCTATATATTCTTGATCTCTATGCTTTAATAAATAACTAAGTACTCTAAAATTTACGGCTTCATGATTCAACTGCGCCAACTTATATGCAAAATCCACTTCATGCTTACTTATCAACATAAATAAGACATTTTCAGAATATATTACTCCACCTCGACCAGTGCAATCTTCAGATAGAGAGGAAGTGTTTAGTTTTGCTAGTTCATGAACTAGTTCATAATTTTTTTCAATTAATTTGCATAAAGGAGTTTTATATCCATATGAACTAGAATTTTTCGCCAATAACTTTGGATTTTGTTGTGCATATTCTCTAATTTTATCTTCTTGTCCCTGTTCAATATAATTAAACAATCTATGCAATTTCATATCTTCCATACTTTTCTCCAACTTCAATGATGAAATTAAAGCTAAGATATATATCAAAATAACTCAAGTTTTTTTTAAGTTCATGATATAATGAGGAACCTGAGTTAGGCTGAATTGTAAGTAAGAATTCTTGTATAATTATGCCTGAATCTTGGAATAGCATCTTTTGTCCAAATGAAAACAAGTGAATCACTAGCATCTAAAGGCAAGAGTGTTAACTCTACCCTGTCAAGAAACATAATAAATATTTCCTGTACTTTATCTTTTCTATATTATATAATATATGATATTTTACTTTATTATTTGGATTGTATTTTATGGAAAACAAAGACATAGCTTGTAATTCTAATGTAGATGCCATTTTGATTTCCAGTGCTCAAGTTAGAGCTGCAAGGGGTTTTTTAAATTGGAGTCAATCAGATTTGGCAGATAGATGTGGTCTGACGAAAGCAACTATAGCAAATATTGAGAACGAAAAACATCATTTAACAAGTAAGACTGCTAAAAAGATAGCTCAAGCCTTTATGAATGCAAAAATTGAATTTTTGGGTAATGATGGTTTAAGAAATTGCATAGATACAACAAAAACCATTGAGGGCAAAGAAGGTCTTCATTATTTGATGAATGACATATATAATTCCTTACAAGATAGAGGAGGGCAAATCAAAGCTAGTGGAATAGACGAAGATGTTCTTCAAGAAAAAGTTGGATCTGAGTTTGCTATGTTTTACAATAGCAAAATGCAAAAACTTAAAAAGATGGTATTTAAATCGTTAATAAGCAACAGAGACTTTAATCCTTATGCCAAAAAGTATGTTGAATACAGATCTGTTCAGTATGAATATTTCTTCCCTTTACCCACATATATATATAATGGTAAAGTGGCTTTTGTTAACCTCAATCCTTTGAAGGTTTTGATTGTTGAAAACTTCGATATATTTTTATCCTATTCAAAGCAATTTGATATGATCTGGGATAAAACAAGTGATGCAGCTGTTTAAACACTAATTTTTAGGTCACTTAATGAATTCTACCTCATCAGCACCAGGATTGTTAGCGAATCATTTATCGCTAATTAAGCCGTCTCCAACCATCTCGCTTAACGCAATGGTTCTTGAAATGAAACAAAAGGGTGTTGATGTAATTGCATTAGGAGTTGGTGAATCTGACTTTGACACTCCTGATAATATAAAAAAATCAGCTATTGCTGCAATAGAATCAGGTAAAACTAGATACACTGGTGTTGATGGCATCAGAGAGCTGAAAGAGTCGATAGCAACAAAGTTGAAGATTGAAAACAATCTTGAATACAATACCAATCAAATAACCGTTGGAGCTGGCGCAAAACAAGTTATCTTCAATCTATTAGTAGCAACCTTAAACAAGGGTGACGAAGTTATCATACCAACTCCATATTGGCCATCATATATAGATATGGTCTTGATCAATGGAGGAAAGCCGGTTGTGATTGAAACTGATTATAATAATGATTTTGCTGTCTCACCTGATGCATTAGATGCGGTAATCACAAAAAATACCAAGTGGCTGTTTTTAAACTCTCCTAACAATCCATCTGGAGCATGCTATTCTTTGCAAAATATGAAGGAAATAGCAGATGTACTCTCAAAACACGACAATGTTCATGTTATATCAGATGATATATATGAACACATTTTGTATGATAATAGGGCGTTTGTTAACATAGCAAATGTTTCAGAAGAAATGAAAAAAAAGACATTTGTTATCAACGGCGTGTCAAAAGCTTATGCTATGACTGGCTGGAGGATAGGGTATGGAGCAGGTGATGCTGCATTAATTAAAGCTATTGCAAAAATTCAATCACAAAGCACTTCAAACCCTTGTTCAATAAGCCAGTATGCTGCCCTTGAAGCTCTTTCTGGACCTCAAGATTTTATTTTAAGAAATAAAGCAATTTTTCAAAAGAGAAGGGACTTATTAATTTCTGAAATAGAAAAAATACAAGGATTATCCATGATTTTGCCTCAAGGTGCGTTTTATGCTTTTGTTAATTGCAAAGAGCTTACCGGCAAAACTACTGATAAAGGGAAGCGTATCACAAGCTGTTCTGATGTTGCTGAATATTTTTTGGAAAAAGCTTTAGTTGCTGTAGTGCCAGGCATAGCATTTGGGATGGAAGGATTTTTGCGCGTTTCTTTTGCAGTCAGCGATGAAAAACTCTTAGAAGCTTGCAAGAGAATTAGTGATGCTGTTGCTGCTTTAAAATAAGCCTGCTTTCTCTGGTTTATTGCAACTAATTGTTTTAAGTGATAGTTATATGTCTCCTAAGAAATTTTTGTGGGAAAGCATTAAGCCTTATTGGGGGTGGTATGTATTGATGTTTTTAGCGCCAGTTTTTGGTGGCTTTTTCCCTGTTTTAAACAGTTATTTTATCAAAGTTTTTATAGATGAAATAGTTTATGCAAATGCAATTAGCATCAAGGATTTTATTTGGCCAATTATAGTTTTTGTATTCACACAAACATACATCGATATTCTTTGGAGATTTTCGAATTATGCGGAATGGAAATCTGAACCTTACATTAGAAAAGCAATGATTTTAACCGCTTTTAAGCATCTGCAATATTATGACATTGAATATTTTCAAAATAACTACAGCGGCACAATAACAAGTAAATTTAATGGCATATTATATGGCTATGACAATGTTTTTGGTGTGTTACATCATAGTTTAATAGGCGATGTTTGTGCTTTTATATTTACGGTTTTTGCTTTGTGTTTTATAAATCTATATCTAGGTATTTTTTTGATTTTATGGGGAGTGATATTTTTCATAACAATGTATGGATTGACGATAAAACTATCAGATCATTCTGAAAAAGTTTCTGAATCTAGAAATACATTGCTTGGAATTGTGGCTGATAACATATCAAACATCATCACAACCAAGATCTTTAATCTTAGAAGCAGGGAATATAGATCTATTCAATCTAGAATTGATAAAGATTTAGCTCCTAAAGAAGTGAAGTTATATAAATATAATTTTAAAGTGCAGTTGATAGCTTCAATTTTATATTGGACGCTATTATTTTCTGTACTAACCTTCATGATTCATTTAAGAAATCTAAATCAGGTTACAGTAGGAGATTTTGCCTTGATTTTTAGCGTTATTTTCGTTGCTTCTGAAAAGTTATGGCATGCTACTATAGTATTTGGTAATTTCTTTAAATCTTTGGGGGAATTTAAGCAATCATTATCTCTTTTGAGCCAAAAATCTTTAATTTATGAAGATGACAAGATAAGCTCTGCCGTCTTAAATCCAGATTTAGGATC
>CBFHIH010000055.1:0-5686 GCA_965655955.1 Candidatus Midichloriaceae bacterium
TATCTCGACTTAAATCTGCTACTAATTGTTTTAGCTTTTTATTTTCTTCTTCTAATTGTTTTAATTTTTTTACTTCTGATGGTAAAAGCCCTCCATATTTTTGCTTCCATCTATAAAATGTTGCATTTGCTATCCCTAATTTCCTACATACTTCTTCAATTGGCATCCCATCTTCTGCTCTATGTAGCGCCAATGTTATTTGTTCTTCCGTAAATTTTGTTTTTTTCATAAAATCTCCTTTTTTATTATTTATTTTATATGAGATTTTTCTCATTTTCACGGTCTTATTTTTTGGGTGCAGGTCACGTTATCAAGACGATGCGCGGAATTAAAATTGAAAATACCAAAATATAAAAAAGGTGAAGTAGGTAAAAAAAGCAATAAAGAAAAGATTATAGCGCTAGATTCTACAGGATTAAAGGAATATGGCAAAGATGAATGGCATCAAGAAAAGCATAATGTAAAGCCAAGAAGAAGCTGGAAGAAAATGCATATAGTGGTGGATGATAGCAATATAATCCAAGGAGTTGCGTTAACAGAAAAATCAGTGCATGATTCAGCAGTGGTTTCAGATTTACTTGACCAAGTAGAAGGTCAGGGAGACGCGTATGATACTAAAGAAGTGCATGAAGAAGTAGCAAGGCAAAATAAAAATGCAAAAATAGTCATCAGCCCCAGGGAAGGCGCAGCAATATCTGACGTATGGAGTCCAGAGAGAAATAAGACTTTAGATATTATAGATAAACATGGTTATAAAGGATGGTACAAAATCCGCAAATATGGTTTTCAAAATTATGCAGAATTGTCGATACAAAGATATAAGAAAATTATAGGTACCAAGATGCATTCTCGTGATTTGCTCAGGCAAAAAAATGAAGCAATTATTGCTACTTCAATTTTATAGCCAAAGCATTATAAAAGTGTTACGGTAGATGATCCAAAAAAAGCTCAAAATATCGCAATTATGTTTACACCTTAAAGATTTAGCTTGAGCCCATTTATGCTTAATAGGATTAAGATCAGGTGAATAGGGAGGTAAAAATTCCACGTTATGCCCATGACTCTCAATCAATTCGGTAGTCTTCTGGCTTTTATGAAAAGCTGCGTTATCCATCACCGCAACTGAATTTCTTGGTAAATCGCGAATCAGAACGCCTTCAACCCAAGTATTAAATACAGCGGTATCAACATTGCCTTCAACTATTCCACATCCAATTAATGATATACCACACAAACCAGCAATTACGTTTTGCCTACCTTTTGCATTCCAGTCATGCGTTCCATAACAACGATCTCCTATTAAAGAATAACCATGTGTTCTTGGCATATCATATGCAAATCCACTCTCATCCACGCACACTATTGAAAGCCCTTCTTCCCCATATTTGTCCATTTTTTCTTTAAAGATAATACGCTTTCTCTCGTCTGCCTTTGGATGCTGAAGTGTTTTTTTTATATGACACCCCTAACCGCTTTAGTGCATATCCTATACACCTTTGACTCACACCAAATTTTTCTGCCCTTTCATATTGATATGCATCTGGATTCTCCTTCACATCTTCTTTTAAAGCCTCCATATCTATTTTTATTGCTGGCTTTTCCCGTGTTATTTCTGCTTCCAATTTCTTCGTCCATTTAAATACTGTTGTGGGGCTTATACCAAACCTTTTTGCCACATTTACTATACTTAACCCCTCCTTTTTCTTTATTTCTAATACCTTCTTTCTCATTTGCAATGGATACATTGTTTCTTCTTGTTTTTTAAATCCGCTGCATTATAATACTTTTATATTGCTTTGGCTATAAATAAATTTACAACTTTAGGAATGCCAAATTCTAAAAAAGTTGCCTAATTTTTGTTAAACAGGAAAGTATGAGAGGTTATGCAACAAAGCCGCTCAAAGCTTAAAACATATGTTAATAAGGGGAAACTATGTATCAAGAAAAAGAAGAATTTAAAAGGAAGCTAGCAGAAAAACTTAAAAAAGTAAGACCAGATTTAGTTAAAGGTGAAGATAAACAATACCAAGGGTTTTATAGCTTTTTTAAAGATAGGTATAGCAAAGACAAATATACTGAAAATTCATATTTAATGAGTATTCCTGAGAGAAAAGTACAAGAAGATTTTGGAAAAATGCTGAAGAATTCTGAACAACTAAGCAAATGGGTAGGATGGTATGTTGAAGGTGGAGAAGCTGATAAAGTGAGCCAATCGCAGGATATAACTGAAGTATTCTCTGGGGAAGGAAGGTATCTGGGGGGAGAATCTAAAACAATGCCTAAAATGTTCAAGGCGGACATTAAAAGAGGGGAAGAGCAGTTTGATGTAGAGAGATCAGTTAACGTAAATTATTGGTATAGAGGCAATGAAATTGTGAAGTTATGGGAGGTGTTTTTACGAAAAGAGCTCAAGGAGAAGTTACGATTTTTTACTAAAGAAGGGTGGAGAGAGACATTATTTGGGCGAGATGGGAAGGAAAGCGAGATGAGTCAACAACATGAGCTTGCAATAGTTTTCAATGGTGAAGAGCCATATCTCAACTGTTGTGGCGCAACTGTAATAATATCTGGTGAAGTTATGGGGCCAGCTTATCAGCATAAGTTGACTGAGATAGAGCGGTTGTTAAGCGATATTTTTCAAGGTGATATATGTAATATAATTATAATTATACCATTTAATACCGGATATCATTGGGAATTACATATTGCGAGATTATTCGCAAAAGATAGAGGATTAATAGAAGAGTTTGATCCATTCGGGGAAAGGAAGGTCGATCAAATTACTAAAATAAATGGAGAATGGAAAAAAACACCATCTGATCAACTGCATAAATATGTAAAACAACAATTTGATTCATCGTCATGTGGTGTGATTACAGCAGAAAATGGTAAGCAATTTTTACAAAGCTTTGATCCCAAAAATTTTTTGAGTAAGGAATATCCAGCAGAAGAAGTAGCGTCGGTAAGAAAGCAACATCTAAAAGAAATAGATAATGAGGTGTTTTGCAAAAGACAGCTGGAGGATAAACGCTATGTGGCTTTTGGCGATGTAGATATAGATGCGAGGCAAAAGCATGCAGTATTTGATGCTTTAGATGAAAAAATTTCTCATGATGAGAGAATACCGAATTTATTACGCGCACTTACTGTTAAAGGTGTGGGAGATGGGGAAGAAGAAAGTTTGAGAAAACAACGAGAAAAATTAAAAGAATTATTGTTTGAGGCTTTTAGCGTTGATGCAATAGGGGAAATTCTTTTTAAAGAGACGAAGTTCCGTGATAAAAAAGAATCACTTGAATATAAAGATGGAGTATATGATCTGTTAACAGAATATGGAGAGAGATTGCGGGGTAGGCCTATAAAAGTAAGTGAAAAATCAAAGAGCAAAAGGCGTAATGATTCTTTGAGAGAGAGTATTGAGCAGACAAAGATTATTGCCAAAGCTCTAAAAGACGTAACTGATCCTAAAGCAAAAAAAATAGATATTAAACTTCAATTAACCGGTAAGCAAGTAGCAGATGCATTAAGAGATTTGCTTGGTAGTGTAGTGCAGATATTGCAAAATACAAATGAAGAAGATTGCAATGGCAGTGCTATAAGCATCAGGTGTATGAAGCAAATAGAGATGTTAGGCGAGGAAAGGCCGATAATTGTTATTCATGGAAAATTAGATTTTGTCGGAATATCAGTGATTTTGCCAACGCGGTATAATGCCATCAGAGGCGAAGTGCTATCAAATACTATACCAATTCTCTATTATTTTGGGCGTTTGTCTGTTGATTTACAGGAGTTGAAAAGATTTTTAAAGGATGGAAACGATGAGGTAAGAGGTGTATTTCCACAAGGAATAGATGTGGTAGATGCTCTAGTATTTGCATTATCAAAAGAAGATAATGGGTGGTGGAGTATTATTTTTGGCATAATGGCAGTATATGAAGGAGATGTGAGTTATTTTGATAAGTTATATCAAGATGATATTTTGATTGGAAGATTGAAGATGGTGCTGAGCACTTACTGCTCGTCACTTAGAAAATTATTAACAATTGAGCAAAAATATAAAATAGACTCAAAGTTTTTTGAGCAGCTGGATAAGCAAATAGAAGAAGAGTTTAAAAAAAGGCGACTAGAAATAGAAAATGATATAAAAAGATTGCTATCAACTAGTAAAGAAGAATTGGATGAAAGATTGCAAGAAGAAAAAGAAAAGCTTGATGCAGAAAAAGAGAGGTTAGAAGGAAATATAAAGTGGTATGAGCAGCGCTTTCACAAAGCTTCCGAAGCGCTTTCTCAATTTGGGGAAATGACTCAAAGTATGGAATATGAAAAGTTATTATCTGGAGAGACGAGAGATGAGTTGAAATCTGTATTAGAGAAGGCGAGTGACCGAGAAAAAAACGTTATTTTAAAACAGCATCACGAAGAAAGAAAAAGAATATTGGAGGCAGAAATTGCCAAGCTAGAAAAAGTCAAAAAGCAACAGCAAGAAGAGAATGAAAAAACCGAACGTGCAAAGGTAGCTCTGTGAGGTGAGAGAAAAGAATTAATCGCCAAGAGAACTGACACTGAGAAAAAACGTGATGAGGAATCTACTTCTTTAGAAGAACTCAGAAAAAAGATAGATGAACAAAAAGATGAGAAATCTAAGTTAGAAGCTAGAAAGAAGAAAATTGAAGATTCTGTTATACATGAACATTTAGAGATAGACACATTTTTTAATGCTGGTTCTGAGCTTTTAGGGTTAGTTGACCAAACTGTTCAAGATAGTTCTGATACGCAATTATCATTTGATAATTGGAAAGAGAAGGTTACTAAATATCATAAAAAAATCGATGAACTCGAAAAAAGTATTAGTAGCAATAGAGCCAGTATAAATCAAAATGAATCTAGTATAAGATCAACTAGTGACTCATTATCGCTAGAGAGAAAAGCTTTAGAAAAATACAAAGGTTGTTATAGGGCTAGTAGTAGAGATCTGGAGAACGCCTGGATTTCAAGCTGGTTTTTTAATACGTTTCATTATCGCGATCTTGAAAGAAAAAAGGATAAGGATGCTGCAAGAATATCTAGTAGTAAAGGAGATATAGGATCGTATGAAAGTAGAATAAGTACCTTAAGAAGTGATATATCTTTCTTTGAAAGTAGAATTAAAGAAGATATAAAAGAACAACGAAAAGTTCGAGACCTTCTAGCAGCCGAAGAGGTGAAGAAAGATGAGATGGTGCGAGAAATAAGAGATGTACGGGATAGAGCTATTACTCAAATCAAAGATGATTTAGAGAAATTGAGTGATAAAATAGATGTTGATGTTGCAGAAGAGGCAAAAATGGTATCTCAGCTGGAAGGTACAGAAGGAGAAATTGGAAGATTGCTGGAGGAAATAGCTGAAAGAGATAAGAGGATAGAGGCGTGTGATTCATACATGCGGATCAATTGTGTAGCGGTGGGAGAAAGTGATGAAAAGATCAAAAAAATGAGAGCTGATATTACAGCTGGTGAAGTGGAAGGAGATGAAGATTTAGATCAAGACAAAGAAGTAAAATCTAAGGAAAAATCTGATAATTTTGAGATTCGTAAGGCAAGAGAAGAGCTGAAGAAACAAAGCGAAGAACTAGAAGGTGCAATAAGGAGGTTGTTGCAGATCACTACAAGACTTGATGAAATTAGTGAAAAGTTAGACGATGGCAAC
>CBFHIH010000056.1:0-5652 GCA_965655955.1 Candidatus Midichloriaceae bacterium
CGGATGATTAGGCAATACATCATTTATCAAATATTTTATAAACTGATTTGAATCATCATCTGTAGACTCTCTATATCCTAAATATTCTCTAATTTCTTTGTGGAACCTTTTAGCAGTCCTTCTTTCCCATTGGAAGTTCACAATATCAACTGGAGTAAGATTTAGCTCTGAAGATACCTGCAAAATCAATTCTTGCGATAGATTTTCATAAATTATTGGAAATCTCATATAATTTTTGTAATATCTGAGCATGATACCAAAAGCCAGTTGATTTTGCCTACTATTCTTCTTCATGCATAGCTCAATATCTTGAAACGCAAACGATACGTTATCCATGATTCTTAGTTCCTAGAAACCCTTGAGTCGGTAATATTATCATTGATTTTTCCTGCTACTCATTATATCTATGCGATAAACATATCCATAAACTCAACTCTGTGCAAGCATTTTATTTTCTAGCACTCATATTTTGCCAATTCTTACTTCAAATTTTCTAAAGTGGCCCCTCAGCACACGTAGGTTAACACTGGTCCTATACAGAAGATTCTAAGTTTGGGAAATATGTGTATAGTAAAGGGCTTATAAAAACCAATACATTAATTGGCATAGAAAAGGTTGATATAAATAAGCCAATAACGATAGTAGAGGGTATATTGGATGCACTGCATGCTAAAGCTGTTGGTATAGAGAATGTAGTGGCACTTGGTGGCAGTGGAATGAATATTAGGCAGATAGAGTTAATACAGGATCTTGGTGTTAAAGAGATTAATTTATGTTTAGATAATGATACCACAGGCAAAGAAGCGACAAGAAGGATAGCGCTTCAGATAAAAGATAGGGAATATGACATATCTGTTAATAAGATAGAGATGCCAAAGAATATTAAGGATTTAGATCAGTTAATTACAGAGAAAGGCAGAGATATGGCAAAAGAAATGATTATGAACGGAGCTAAATCGATCAGTTATCATGAATTATCAGAGGAGCGAGACATGAAGCATTTGAGTAAGTTCAGCAAGGAATATGATGATTATGAATATGAGCTGGTGCCTGGGCCAAGAGGTATGAGATAATGGTTGAGATGTTGCATAATCCTGAAAGATGCCCGTGGTCATTAGGTATTGATTTATATAAGGAGTATCATGATAAAGAGTGGGGAGTGCCGATATATGATGATAATAAGTTATTTGAGTATTTGATATTAGAAGGAGCACAGGCTGGGTTAAGTTGGTTGACAATACTCAAGAAAAGAGAGGGGTATAGATTATTATATGATGGCTTTGATCCAAGTATTGTAGCAGGATATAATGATAAGAAAAAAGCAGAACTCTTAAGCGATGCCAGAATAATCAGAAATAGGTTAAAAATTGAGCATTCAGTGTCAAATGCTAAGGCATTTATCAAGGTGCAGCAAGAATATGGCAGCTTCAGTAATTATATCTGGGGATTTGTGAATTATAAGCCAATACAGAATAGGCTTGCTATTACAGAGCAAACACCTGTTAGATCAGAGTTATCAGATAAGATCAGTAAAGATCTTAAGAAAAAAGGATTTAAATATGTGGGAACTACTATAGTATATGCATATATGGAGGCAATAGGCATGGTAAATGATCATGCTCTTGAGTGCTTCAGATATCAGGCGGTGGAAAAACTAGCTGAGTCTGGTGGTGCCATAGGTTGTGTTAGTGGGAATGGCTTGAATAGTGGCAGAAATAGCGGCATGAATAGAAACAGAAATAATCAATGAGATATGAAGGATCAGAAGAAGAACGGTAATCAAGGGGAGAAGGATAATAATAGCAATAGAAACACAGGGCATGACCAGTTTGTGAAAAAGGCAATGTCACGACCTCGTGTCGCAAGGGAGTTTCTAGAGAGCTATTTACCAAAGGAGCTGATGGAAATCATTGATTTAAATACACTTAAGCAGGAGAATACAAGATTTTTGAGTAACATCCTGCAAGAAGGGATAGTTGATCTTTTATATTCCGTGAAACATAACGATGGTAAAGAGGCATATATCAGTATATTGATAGAGCATCAGACTATGCCTGATAAGTATATGACATTTAGGATACAGAAATATATGTTAAGGATATGCGATGAACATTTAAGGAAGAATAAAGGTGGAGAATTGCCGCTAGTATATCCACTCATATATTATGCAGGGAGAGTTAAATATAACGCCCCAAGGTCATTTTATGAATTATTCAGTGACAAAGAGTTGGCTAAGAAGTTTTATACAGAGCCAGTAAAGGTGGTGGACCTTCAGGAGATTGAAGATGAGGAATTAAGAGAAAAGAGTTATAGTGGAGTGATGATGTATGTGATGAAGCATATCTATGAAAATGAGATATTGCCATATATAGAAGCTGGGAAGAAGTTGATAGAAGTAATAGCACAAGAGGACTTGGATTATTTAGAGGACATGCTATACTACATAATAGAAAAAGCAGAGAGTGCAGAGTCAGAAAAAGTACTTGATGCGTTAAAAGAAATAACAGTAGAGAATAGGACTAAAGATATGGCTACAATCAAAGAATTCTTATTAGATAAAGGTAGGCAGGAAGGATTGGCTATGGCTGAACAATTAAAGGTTGAGGCTATGGAAAAAGGCGTTGAAAAAGGTCGTTTAGAAGGTGAAAGCCTTGGGACTCGAAAAGGTAAGATAGAGGGTCAATTAGAAGCCAAAATCAATGTAGCAAGAAAAATGCTATCAGAAGGATTTGATATTTCGATGATTAGTAAATTTACCGAATTAAGTGAAGAAGAGATAGTAGGTCTCAAAAACAGATAAATAATTTAAAGGTATGAAAATAAAGCTTGAAATAACTTTAAATTATTGCTATTGACATAGATGATATAATTGTTATTCATGCTTTGCGTTGTATGGCGAAGATGTATGATCTCCCCTTGTGGAGGCTCAACGCATATACCTTAGACAGGATTCTATTATTGTTTATTCTCTACAAACAATTTCTCTTATACGGATTCTATGACACAGTTTTTTCAACAAGTCTTAGAAACCAAAAAAGAAATCTAACTCTTTTAAAAAAACACTTCCAGAATTACATCCTCAAAGCTTTTTTAAATGCCTCTGGTATGATTCTATATCTAAAACTTATATACTGCTAAATAAGCTTTAAAATACCTTTATATAGTAATCACACCTCAGACTTATAAAGAATATCTATTTTCAGCCACTTTTGCAATCTTTTTTTGATCTTGCATTGTTTTTGCATCACTTTGATCCCTTAGCATGTTTAGCTCTCCTTTTTTATATTTTTATTCGATATAAATCCTAGATTATCAAATAATCTATCTCTTTGGATTAAATGCTCGAAATTTACCTTTGTCACTGGATATCCTCTACTCATCAAGAGGTAACCCTCTAGACTTGGTAAAGACAATATCTCTGATGAGAGAGCTATCTGCCTTTCTCGCGTGCCTCTATTGATACTTACTCCATCTCTCATATGATGCGCACCATAGCTTATCCCCTCTTTATAATCTTCTATCTCCTGCGTCCCTATTATCTGTGATGCCCATCTAGCCGTCTCATTATTCCCAGCTCTTAATATCACCTTATTACTACAGTTAGATGCTATCGTTTCTGTATCATCCCTTCCATACCTCTTAAGCAACTGTGATATAGACTGCAGCGCTATCACAAAACATCCTCCAAAGTTCCTTGATACTGTTAACCCCTGCTCTAAGCTTGGTAAATAATTCAACGATGCTAATTCATCAAATATTATCCATGTCTTTTTTCTATTGCCCACAGGCAATTCTCCCAAGTTATTTATCGCTATATCCATTATAGCTGAGATTATTGGCTGTACACTACTGTGTAAAGTAGATTTGCTGGATAAAAACACTATGTTATCGCTCTTGTCATCAAGCAACCATTCCTTGATTGAAAAGTCTTTTTCTTTATCATTTTCTATATACTGCAAACCTTTTAAATAGGTGATTAATAGCATCATTAAGCTTAACGTCGTCTTCTTAGAATTCTCCGTTACAAAATTATTCGCTATTGTCTTTGACAAGATTTTGCCCAAAACATCTGTTTCTAAATGCAAATACCGATATAAGCTTTTTGTATTATATATTTGTTTCTTATACTGTATCTTACACAACTCTGAAAATATCAATCTTGCTCCATTTGGCCAGAATGGATCTGTTATTGCATCACTCTTCCCTATTAATGCCTCTGCTATTGTATCAAACTCCGCCTCATTATTAACTTCCTTCATCAAGTTCCACGCTCTGCTCCTCGCATCAAACGGATTAATTATTATATCCTTACTTGCATCATAAAACCCCTCTATAAATGCTCCTGTATAATCATACACTATCGCTCTATCTCCCTTTTCTTTGATTTGCTTGAGTAAGTCCTTCAACAACACTGTCTTTCCACTCCCTGTAATACCCGATATCATTAAATGCTCCATCTCTCCATTCGGTGGATAACTTACTCCTGCTATACTATAACCGCCCTTCACTCCTTTTTTCTTATTCTCTTTTAACAATATCTTATTGAGCTTCTTTGGCACCACTATCTCCCGCCCTCTTAAATACTGTGGCTTATTCTTCTTCTTATCCCTCCTCGATATCAACATAAATATTAATATCGTTAATCCTAACCCAGCCAACACTCCTTGCCATACGCTATGTATCATTCGCCATTTTAAATGATGCATCTCATCTATAAGCGCATCCCCCTGCTTTAAATCTTGATAACTGTAATATCTTATTCTTGGCTGTATCCTCTTTTCTACATCGCTGTCTGACATATAAATCCGCGCCCTCTTACCACTCTCTTTAAATCTTTCCCTCGCCTCCATTGTCTTAGCTCTATTCATCAAAGGTATATCTATACTATTATCTCCTGCCACCCAGTTCTTCATGACCTTGTAATACGCCTTCACTCCCATTACATGCCCATCATCTATATTGAAATATGCTATCGTCCCAAATATCACTATTGAACTATATAGCCAGATATTCTTAAATGTCCGTATAGATTGTCCAAACATCCGAATATTATGCCCAAATACCTGTGACCCTCTGATTAGCGCCATTTCTTTTTACCTTTTACTCCTTTACCTTTTCCCTGCTCATTCCTAACTACCCCCCTACTTTGCCTTCAGTTTGCAAACATCCTTCAGGACTGGATAGCACTTCATCTTGATTTAGAACCTCCTTCTTCTCAGTTTCTTTATCACCTTCTTTCTCTTGATGCTTAAATCTTCCGTAAAACAAAAACTCCTTGATCTGACTCAAACATTCTTTATCTCTTAATATACCTTTGTGACCGCTATTGATCTCTATATAATCCCTCATCCAATCAACCTTACTGCTTTCCGTCTCAATCCGCCCATCATTCTTCTTCCCTTGAAATAACTCCCAATTCATAATCCTTTGGCTCATGCTTAAATAATAACTCTAAAAAGCTGCTTCCTTTTGCTATATCCTTACCTGCTTTTTTATAAACCCTCTTAAATAACCATCTATCCTTAAATCTACTTGCTAATTCACTGCCATGATTCGGCACTGCTATCTGTATTACCTTATCTACATAATCCTGCTTTATTTGTTTCAATAATCCTCTGATTATCAAACCACCTGCACTATGCCCTATAAAAT
>CBFHIH010000057.1:0-5553 GCA_965655955.1 Candidatus Midichloriaceae bacterium
TTCTCCTAAGAAAAATAATGCAAAGGGCATTGATGAATATTCAACATTGTAACCAGCCACAAGTTCTGACTCTGCCTCTGGAAGGTCAAAGGGATGTCTATTAGTTTCAGCTAATACAGAAATAAAAAAAACAATAAACATGGGAAAAAGAAGTAGATCCATCAAAAAAGATATTTTTGATTGATTTTCAACAATGACTTGTATATTAAGAGATCCAGACGTTAATAACACAGATATAATACAAAGTCCCATGGTGATTTCATAAGAGATCATTTGAGCCGAAGAACGTATAGCTCCCAAAAAGGCATATTTTGAATTGCTTGCCCATCCAGCGATAATTACTCCATAAACTCCTAAAGAAGACACCGCAAGAAGATACATAATGCCCACGTTTAAATTGGCGATAACAAAGGAGTCAATTGGGATAACAGCCCATCCAATCATTGCTAAAACAAATGTTATGATTGGAGCCAATAAAAAGAGAAATTTATCCGCATTTTTAGGAATTATAGGCTCTTTAAATATTAATTTTAAAGCATCAGCAAAGGGTTGTAACAAACCAAAGGGGCCAACTTTACTAGGACCTTTTCTCAACTGCATTGCGCCAATAATTTTTCTTTCTGCTAAAGTTAAATATGCTACAGAAATAAGAAGAGGGATAACAAAGAGCAATATCTTAAGCGCTATTGGGAATATAATAAAAAAGTATTTTAATATTGCTTCCACCATCGATCAGATCCAAGTATCTATTTTCCGGAAAGTCTATCACGCATGTTGAGAATTTAAAAGCAATATATACCTCAACGTGTTCAAACAGGAGCTATTTTATTAAATTTTGCAATTTTCCTTCAAGGGCATGCAAGTAAAAATATTGAACTTTTAACGCATTTTCAAGACGCAAGTTCTCCATTAAAGCATCATTATATTTTCTTAATTGATCAGGCAAAGCAGTTATAGGCCTAGCTCCAGCATCAACTTCCATTTTCAACCCTTGATAAGCAACATAATAGCTATCTTTTGCCTTTACAGATTCCATGTAACTTGATTTAGAGTTGATATAAGAATTCCAAGATGCATTTACTTTTGCTTTTATATCATTGAGTGTTTCTTGAATTACCAGCTCAGCTCTCAGAGATTTTTTGCGAGCTTCTGCAACATCTATGTAATTTTCACCTCCTTCGTAAAATAAAGGAACTCTCATTTTTATTCCGTAAATATTTTGAGGCTCAGCTCGATTTAATCGCTTTCCTCTGTCAAATTCAGCATATAAATCAACTTGTGGTAAAAGTTTGGAATAAGAAACATTTAATCCGTACTTATGTGCTTTAAATAAACTTTTAGCAGATAACAAAGACGGGTTGTTCGATAGAACACTTTGCACATAACTTTCAAAACTAGGTAATAAATGTTCATTTTTTAGATTTATGCTTTCGACATTCTTGTCAGGCATTTTAACCCCAACAAGATGATGAAAATCCTCTTCAGCTTTAATTTTTTGAGATTTGGATTCTTCTAATTGAGTTTTTAAAATAGCAAATGCTGCTTCAGTTTCAGCTAAAGCTGTTTTAGTTCCAGCACCAGATTTCATAGATATTCTAGCTTTTTGCACTTGCGTTTCAGATGCTTTTATATTTTCAAGTGTAACTTCAACTTTTTTTCTAGATGTTAAAACATCTTGATAAGATTTGATAACATTGAGTAACTCTTCATTTAATTTAGAGATATACTCCTGATATTTAGCATTGATTTCATAATCAGCAGCTGCAGCCTGCGCTATATGCCCACCACCAGCATAAATGTTTTGTGTTGCTTTTAATGAAAAAGAACGTTCACTTCCTGTTATGCCTCTATCAGATTTATCCTTGACAATAGCTCTATTGAATTCTGCATGCACACTTGGTAAAAATTTTGTCATTGCCTTAGGTTTTTTTAACAAAGTGATATCAAGATCTTTTTTTGCTATTTCTATCTTTTTATTATTTAGCATCGCCCCATTTAGCGCATCAGAGAGTGAGTAACTATGGCATTGTGGTGTGGATATAACACCCAAAAACATAAAGGTTGCGACAAGTAATCTTAATTTCATGCTAAAAAAACAAAATAAAATATAAAACCAATTCTATACTATATCCACCAATAATAAAAGGTTTAAATTACAAAGTTTGGTGTTTATAACCAAATCAACCACCATCAGATGAAGAACTGATGGTGGTTTATTAAAATAAGAGAGGTGCTATCTCTTATTTTTAAGATTAAAGCTCTTGAGAAGATGCTGGTTGGTCGTTTTGCATCGCTGAAATAAGTGCTTCTTCAGTATCTAAAAGAATTTGACCGACTGTTTCAACAGGATCTTTTTTCATTTGATCTGCAAAAGATATTGCATCTCCTTTTACTTCCTGTACAACCTGAGAGAATAATCCTTCAGCTTTAGATTTTAAGCTAGAAGAGCATCCAGAAAAATCTTCTTTTATATTGTTGAATTTGAAAGAAGAAATATCTTTTTCAAGCTCTATTGCACAATTCATACCATCATGCATGAAGTTCTTGAGAGGCTCTTTATAATCTACATTTATCTTGTGCTTTTGCAGAAACTGCTCAGCAGCTTTTTCAGCTATAGTAGCAACGGCTTTAACCTCAACATGTCCAGTTTTGGTTAAATGTGCTTTATTCCATGTTCCAGCTACATGATACAGTTTATAACTTTCTGTACCTAATTCTTCAATAAGCTTATATTTTTCATAAATTTGCTCAAGATGATTTTTAGCACTTTCAAAAAAATTTGTCACTTTTGTTACCCCGTAAATTTTGTTACAGAATACACTTATCATCTATGAGAAAAAATATCTACCTTTTTTTACAAAAATTTTATTCTATTAAACTTTACTTAATATTTTTGGAGAATGCGAATCTGAAATATTGGTTAGAATGAGGTTATGTTAAAAATTTTTAATAGATAGATTATGAACTTTAATGAAAAAGCAGCGAAAATTGCAGCAAGTACATCATCTAAGATCACTCCTAATGTTCCTTTCATCTTGTCATTAATCCATCCTATCATTAAAGGTTTGGCTATATCAAAAAATCTAAAAGGTATCATGGCTATTAAAAAAGCTAAGAAGCTATAGTTTAGATTGATATAGATTATGTCTGCTAGGTAGAAAATTTCATCCAATGCTAGATAGATGGTGAGTAATTGTCCTATTACCTCGTCTATTACTATATAGCTGTGATCTTGTGTTTTTGTGACAGATTGGAATTTGGATATAGCCCATAATGAAATAGCAAACAATATAGTAGCTATAATCAAGAAGCTTTGTTTAGCAGAGTTGAATGAGGATGAGTTGATTAATACAAGATAAAATATTGGATAGGTTGCTAAAGAGCCTATTGTGCCAGGGAGTTTAGGGAATTTTCCAACAAAAAACCATGTGCATATGATGTTATATAAAGTGCAAGTTAATACAAATCTTTCTTTTCTTGGGGTAGATAAAAGAGTTTTTAAATCTATTTTTCTCATTTTACATCTCTATACTGCAAACAGCCTTGGCTGCAATCCCTTGTTTTTCTCCAATAAAGCCCATGCCTTCAGTTGTTGTGGCTTTAACATTCACCTTTTCAACTGAGATTTTCAAGATCTCTGCAATATTGTGGCGCATTTTTTCTGCATGAGGCATAATCTTAGGTGCTTCGGCTATGATTATAATATCAATATTGTTGATTGTTCCATTTCTGTTTTGTAGTTCTTTTTGAACATACTCGAGAAAGTGTGTAGAATTTATGTTTTTGTACTTGTTATCTGTGTTAGGAAAAATAGTACCAATACTACCTAAAGACATAGCTCCCAACAGTGCGTCTGTTAAAGCATGGAAGCCAACATCGCCATCTGAATGAGCGATTATTTTTGATGAATAAGGTATTTTTATGCCACAGACTGTTATAAAGGATTTTAAAGAAGGTTTAGCAAATTTATGAACATCAAAGCCTATGCCAATTCTTGTTGTGGTGTTTTTTATAAGATCTAGATCATTTAATTTTGCGATATCACTTTTATGAGTGATTTTTATGTTTTTTGTATCTCCTTCAATAGTTGAGATTTCCAAGCCATTATCTAAAAACATGGATATGTCATCTGTATACTGTTTTGTTGCTTTTTGATGGAGCGCAAATATTTGCGCAAACTTAAATCCCTGAGGGGTTTGGCTTAAATAGAATTCATCTCTGTTTGCAATCAGGATATTTCCATTGTTCATTTTTTTTATAGAATCAGTGACTGGTAAAGATACGTCAACAGCAGTGTAGGTTTTTAATTTTTCCAATACGGAATTAATGATTTTGTGAGAAACAAAGGGTCTAGCTGCATCGTGAATTAAAATATTTTCTGGGTTTAGTTGCTTAAGATGCCTCAATCCCCTTAATACAGATTGTTGTCTTGAGGTTCCGCCAAATTCATATCCGATAACTTTTGGATGATCAATTAGATGAGCTAATTTTGAATAAAATTCAAGGTGTTCGGGGTTGATAACTAAGAGTACTTTATGAATGATGCTTGAATTTATGAAGTTTCTCATGCTCCAACATAAGATAGGTGAGCCCAAAATATTAAAGTATTGCTTAGGGATAAGAGAACCAAATCTGCTTGAGGTTCCAGAAGCTAATATCAAAGCAACATTAAGGCCCATCGAGGAAATTTATACAAACTGTATAATCGCCATAGGAGCGCAATCTCCTTTTCTAAAGCCACATTTGATTATTCTTGTGTAACCACCATTTCTTTCTTTATATCTTTGAGATATAACATCTATCAATTTAGATACTTCCTGGCAGTTAGTTCCTAGCTTAGATATTAACATTCTTCTCGTATGGAGTGAATTATCTCTACCAACGGTAACTAATTTTTCAATCACAGGTCTAAGGGTCTTAGCTTTTGTCACGGTGGTGGTGATTTTTTCATGAGAAATCAAAGACTTGCAAAGATTTCTAATTAGAGCTTTGCGATGACCGCTGCGTCTAGAAAGAGTGGTTTTTTTATTACCGTGCATCATAACGAATTACCAGATTTAAATTTTTCTTTCAACTTCTTTTGCGAGCTCCTCAATGTTTTCTGGCGGCCAGTCTTTCAGCTCTTTCATGCCAAAATCCAGATCATTTTCTTGCAAAACACCTCTTATTTCATCTAAAGATTTTTTACCAAAATTAGCCATTTTTAACATCTGCGATTCAGTACGTGATACCAAATCACCTAAATAAACCATGTCAGAATTTTTCAAGCAGTTTTGAGATCTAACTGAAAGCTCTAAATCAGCGACTTTTTTGAACAGATTTGGATTATATTTCGGCTCATCTTGTGTGGAAGTCTGCTCAACCTTTGTTTCTGAGGCTTTGAAATTCACAAATGATCCCAACTGTACCTGAAGTATTTTTGAAGCTATGCCTAATGCTAAGTCTGGCTTTAATGCTCCATTAGTTTCTATTGTTAGAGACAATTTATCATATTCAGTTTCAGAGCCAACACGGGCATGCTGAACGCTAAAAGAACAATTGGTTACAGGAGAA
>CBFHIH010000058.1:0-5313 GCA_965655955.1 Candidatus Midichloriaceae bacterium
AAAGAGAATCTATAGGAATAAAATTACTGAAGTTATCAATATTCTTATGATCACCAGCTACTTTATACCCCTTGTCAGTATCAATTATTAGCTCGATATTTAGAGAGATATCTTTACTCAGTGTACAGATTACGTGATCAGTATTTACTATAGAAAATCCATCAGATACATTGATCATTCCAGCTGTCACTACACCTTTTTTTGAAGCCATTAAAGTTATTTTTTTACGACCGCTTTCCAAGAATCCTGATATAACAACTTCTTTGAGATTTAATATTATATCAACTACATCCTCTTTGACACCATTGATAGCAGAGTATTCATGGTCCACTCCCTCTATACGTATTGCACAAATTGCAGTACCTCGCAAAGAGGAAAGAAGAACTCTTCTTAGCGAATTAGCTAGCGTTGCACCGAATCCTTTTTCCAATGGATAGATGTCGAAAGTCTGAATGTTCTCATCCTCTGATTTACTAGATATGTCATAATTTAAAGGAGTTATTAAATTCAGCCAGTTTGAGTGAATATTAGAAACTTGAACTTCTTCTTGCATCCTGTCTTACCTATATCAAATTAAACTCTTCTTCTTTTTGGCGGCCTACAGCCATTGTGAGGAACTGGGGTAACATCTTTAATTGAAGTGATGTTAATGCCAGAAGCAGCCAAAGCCTTCACAGCAGAATCTCGACCAGCACCTGGACCTTGGACTTGTATAGACATAGTCTTCATGCCTAACTCCAAAGCTTTTCTTGCAGCTTGCTCTGCAGCCATCTGTGCGGCATACGGGGTTGATTTACGAGCACCTTTGAAGCCATTTGCTCCAGCAGAAGAGGAGGCTATAACTCCACCATCTAGAGTTGATATTGCTATAAGGGTATTGTTAAAATTAACCCTCACATGCGCTATTCCAACAGGAACCAGCTTCTTTTTTTTATTAAGAGATTTCATAACGGCTCGTGCAATTTATTCATTTACTTAACGGCTTTCTTTTTTCCTGCGATAGGAACAGCCTTTCCTTTTCTCGTTCTAGCATTTGTATGGGTTCTCTGTCCGCGAACAGGAAGTTTGGCTATATGTCTAGATCCTCTATATGATTTCATATCAATGAGATTTTTGATATTCATCATAACTTCAGATTTTAAATTTCCTTCAACTGTATGAGAAGAATCTATGACTTCACGAATCTTTCTAACTTGATCTTCTGTCAAGTCGTGAACTCTAGTGTTTTTATCTATATTAAGTTCCTGAGAAATAGAAAGAGATTTATGACGTCCTATGCCATATATATAGGTTAGAGCGACTTCTAGTCTCTTTTTTTCTGGGATATTTACTCCTGCAATACGTACCACAAAAACCCTTGATTATTATCGATTTTGAGATTCTATACATTACAATTTGTTAAGTCAAGTCACTTTTGCAAACGCGCAGCTAGATTAAGAAATACCATTGTGCGTTGTGTATAAAAATCTCAATGCCTTCTTTTATCAATAATTTAGCTATATCTTTATTTTTTCTATAGTGAAATTGTGATTTGTGTATACGCATATATCTGCTGCTATATGCATAGATTTTTTTGCAATTTCTTCAAGAGGTGTATTTTTATAATCGATAAGAGCCTTTGCTGCTGCAAGAGCATAATTCCCTCCGGATCCAATTGCTGCAATACCATCTTCGGGCTCTAAAACATCACCCATTCCCGTAAGAATAAATGTGGCGTTTTTATCAGCAACTATAAGCATTGCCTCCAATTTTCTTAAGTACTTATCTAAACGCCAATCCTTAGACAATTCGACTGCTGCTCTAAGTAAGTTGTTAGAATATTTTTCTAGTTTTTCTTCCAATCTGTTGAATAAGGCAAAAGCATCCGCGGTTGAACCTGCAAAGCCTGAGATGATTTTTCCGTCTGCCAGTGCTCTTATTTTTTTCGCAGTGTTCTTCACAACCGTGTGACCAATACTGACCTGACCATCTCCTATTATTATAACCTCCTTGTCGTTTCTTACAGATAAGATTGTGGTTGCGTGGTAAGTCATTGACATGCGCTACTCTTTTTTTGTTACGATGACCATAGCGGGTCTTAATAATCTATCTTTTATCATATAGCCTGCCTGGACTACATTGACAACGGTGTTTTCATCTTTTGACGAATCAGGTATTTGGGAGATAGCCTGGTGCATAGAATGATCAAAGGCTTCATTTAAAGGAAAGATGCGTTTTATACCAAATTGCTCAAATCCTTTTATCATATTACTTTTGATCATTTCTATGCCCTTAACAAAAGGGGAGACATCTTCGCCATTCGATCTCTTCTTTGTATCAAGATTTTCGATGGTTCTAAAAAGGTCTTCAAGAGGTTCTAGCATGACTTTTGCAAAATCTGCGACTGAATACTTTTTAGTTTCTTCAAGCTCCTTTTGCATTCTTTTTCTTAAGTTTTCCTCATCTGCCTGACATAAAAGGAGTTTTTCTTTTAAAGATTCCACTTCTTTGGATAATGCCGCCATCTCTTCTGTGAGATTTTGATGTAGATCAACGTGCATATCTTTTTCTTGATGTTTATCAGAGAATTCTGTGCTTGGGGTAGGATTAGGGGCTTCAGCTCTATTTTTTTTACGGATGTCCATAGCTTATGATATTTTTCATTATCTTCATATTAACAAAGATATGGAAGAAATTTTTGAAAACAAGTGCTGATGTTAACCATCGATAAAACTATCCAGTTTTTTAGCTCTGGTTTTATGTCTTAATTTTCTTAAAGCCTTCGCTTCAATTTGCCTTATTCTTTCTCTGGTGACATCAAACTCTTTGCCAACTTCTTCTAAAGTGTTTTCTGTTTCTAAACCTATGCCAAACCTCATACGTAACACTCTATCTTCTCTTGCAGTGAGAGAGGATAATACTTTAGTTGTTTTGTCTCTAAGGTTAGATTGATAAGCTGAATCAACAGGCATCAATACTGAAGTATCTTCTATAAAATCACCTAATTTACTTCCTTCATCATCTCCTAGGGTGTTTTCAAGACTCATAGGTTCTTTAGAGATTTTTAATACCTTTTTAACTTTATCAACCGGTATCCCTAGATGTTTTGAAATTTCTTCAGGAGTTGGTTCTCTTGAGAACTGTGTGGAAAGTTGTTTTGAGGTACGAGTTATTTTATTGATTGTTTCTATCATATGCACAGGTATCCTGATGGTTCGTGCCTGATCAGCTATGGAGCGTGTTATAGCTTGTCTTATCCACCAAGTGGCATATGTTGAGAATTTATAACCTCTGCGATATTCAAATTTATCAACAGCTTTCATCAATCCTATATTCCCCTCTTGAATCAGATCTAAGAATTGCAATCCCCTGTTAGCGTATTTTTTCGCTATGGAGATAACTAATCTAAGATTTGCTTCTATCATTTCTTTTTTTGCTCTTATAACCTCTCTGTCCCATCTTTGAATTTCTCTTACGGATTGTGTAAAATCATGCTTTGTAGAGACGACAAGCTCGCATAGCATCTTATAATTATTAACTGTGCCCGAGAAAAAATCTTTATTGTTTGTTATAAAGGTATCGTATTTTTTTCCTTTGGATTTTAGAGTTTTTATCCAATTGTTATCAAATGGGATTGATTGCAATGCTAAAGCTATTTCTTGTGTTTTAAAAACCTTTTGAGAATTTGATAAATCAATGATTGATCTATCAAGTTTGATAAATCTCTTGTTTGCTTGCACCACTTTTTCTACAAATTCTTCTAATAGATTTTCGCTAAGTTTTATATCTATTAATTTGGCGAATATTATCTCAAACAGCTCTTC
The DNA here is from genome assembly GCA_965655955.1 of Candidatus Midichloriaceae bacterium. GTDB lineage: Bacteria > Pseudomonadota > Alphaproteobacteria > Rickettsiales > Midichloriaceae > CBFHIH01. The sequence goes on from CBFHIH010000058.1 coordinate 3,804, forward strand.
TTTGTCTTGTAAAAGAGCAGGCTCTACATTTTTTTTGGCAACCTTATTGTTGTATATTGAGCGATTAATAGACAGTAACTTTTTTGTTAATGAGGACAGATCATTAAATATCTCCAAGATCTTAGGCTTCAATTCTTGCTCTATTGCTGCAATGGATGCGATGCTTCCTTCGTCATCATTAAAGCCACTATCTTCATCATCAGAAGAGCCTTGTTGATAATCAATGTTATTGTCATCTTCCATAAAGCTTGAGTTATTAATTGTAGACTCAATGTCTATAATTTCTCTTAAGAATCTCTTGCCAATCAGTATATCATCATACCAACTCTCTATTTCTTTTAAGATGATGGGGGTTTGTAATAAGAAGTAGAATTTTTTGTTTCTAAAAAATTCTATTTTTTTAGCTACTTCAACTTCTCCATTGCGTGTTAACAATATTTTGTTTCCCATTTCCTTAAGGTACATACGTACAGGGTCATTACTGACGCCTTGTATGTTAATGTTGCTGATTAATGGGTTATCGATGGTCTCATCTAAGCTTTCTCTCTCATCATCAAGTCCGTTTTCAGATTTATCTGTGATTTTGATGCTTGATTGTTTTAAAAAAGCTACAACATTATGAAATTTACTTTGATCAAAAGACTCAGGAAGGGACTCTTCTAGTTCTTGTACAGATACCTTCCCTATTTTTATGAACTCCTTTAATTTTGTATGAAGTTCTGCATTTTCTAATATGTCTGCAAATTGTGTCATAGTAATTATTGATTAAAAATTAGACGATATTTCTTGAGTTAGTTGTTTCTCACATCTTTTGAGATAAAGCATCTTCTCCATCAACGATTTGCTATCATTTTCTAGTAAAGACTTTTTTATTTGTTCTATTTCTCGCTTCACAGTTCCAAGTTTGTGATTTTTAAAGAGCTTTAGTATTATGTTTTTAGATTGTTCTTTAGAATCCAAAAATCCAATTTTAAGAATGTCCTCCATAGCACGCAGAAAATTTCCCCCCAAGACATGCTTCGATGATACACTCTTTTTTATGTTTTCCAAGCAAATATGTTGCGATTCAAGAAAGGAATCTAATATCATTCCTCTTAACATGTCAAGCTGATTTGATAATTCTAAAGATACTAACTCATCCATAACATCATTCTCTTTTAGGAAATCTGGGTATTTAGACAATATTGTTAAAATTATTAAATTTTCATTAACTCGAGATGTAGAGGTTGTTGTGATCAGTGCATCTAGATTGTTGTAAGTTCCTTTGCTGTTAGATAAGCTTTTTAAGAAATTAAAATATAGTTTTTTGAAATGAAAAAGGTAATTTTTGCGTATTTCAACATTATTGATCTTTAAAGTGATATTTTCCAAATTTTTCAGCAAAAGAACTTTTCCTTCAGGTGTTAGATTTACAGTGTTGATTTGATGCTGGAATAAAAAATCTGATAATGGTAGTGAATTATTTAAAAAACTCATAAACGCCTCTTTGCCAAGTTTTTTTATTATCTCA
>CBFHIH010000059.1:0-5261 GCA_965655955.1 Candidatus Midichloriaceae bacterium
AGAAGAGTTTGCAGGCACAACAGAAGAATCTACAGCTGTAGGATCGTCAGCTTTCTGATTAACTGGATTTTGAGCTTGATCAGAAGATGCAGCCATCTCAGACTTTTTCTTAATGAGAGCAACAATCGCATCATAATCAAATGGTGGCGCAATCTGATCATCTATTATGAATGTAGGAGTTGCAAATCTCATTTTAGCATCTTGTATCAACTTAACATTTCCACTAATAAGCTGAGTGATTTCATCACTATCCATCTTCTGCTTGATAAGTTGAGGATTTATTTTTAAAGATTTAGCAATACGATCAACCTTGACATCTAAAGCATCCTTGGAATTGTCTTCCATCAATGCAAAGTGAAATGGAAGATATTTTTCCTGAGAGATTTTATATACAGAAAGAGCCGCTTTTGAGGCATATAAAGAATCTTTATCTAATATAGGGAGTTCCTTAAATACTATCAACACTGGTTGCTTATCATCAATCAATTGCTTGACCACTTCAGACATTTTCTTGCAGTACAAACAATTATAATCAAAAAATGTCGCTATTTTTACAACAGGAGTACCTTGAACATAAAAAGGAGAAGATGCTTGATCATATATCTTAGCAGAATTGACTTTTATCAAATCATTAATCTTTTGCCTTTCTTCAGCAATTTTTTGATTCTCATACTTTGTTAGTGCATCCACAACCATCTCAGGATGATTCTCAACTTCTTCCTTAACAATCTGCGCAACTTCCTGCTTTGTCACAACCGAATCTTGTGCATCATCCCTGCTCGCGGTTGAGGGGGCGTCCTTTTCAGAGCTTTGGTCTGAAAATTCATATTTTGAAGAGTTAGAATAACCATCCTTTGCCTTCTTGTTTGAGTATTGATTATGGTATAACAAATACCCAAAAACAGATAGAGTGATCAACACAATGACGAAACCTTTTAATTTCTTCATGCCAAAAAATTTTGAATTAAAACTTCAGAAAGGATAATCATTATTAGCAAATAATGCAAATTAATTTTTACCATCAGAGTGTTTGCGTTAATGCGCTATCAACCATCCTATGTCGCTTGTTCACTTAATGATACCCCAAATAACCTTTCAAACATCCAGTATATAAGTGCAAGAAAGATTATATAAAAAGACGGTGAATAATAAATACCTGTGATTTTTATCAAATAATTGCATATAGCAGGGGTAAAGCCTCCAAATATTGCTATACCAATTGTATAACTTGCTCCTATGCCACTTGAGCGGACCTCAGTTTTAAATATCTCTGTGGCATATGGATATGCTGGCGCACAAAGCCCAGCCGTCAGCACAGGAAGCGCTATTATTGCAGAAAAGAAAAGAAATCCATTTTCGCTTCTAAGGCATAAAAATATTGGAACGATTGCGAGTAATATTAAAGCATTGAAGGTTATAATGATTTTTTTCGCGCTCAACGTACTGCATAATCTTCCAATCACTAATAAAGAGAGGATATATAGCGATATTGATAACAAAGAATATTTCATTGCCACATGTGGTGCAATGCCTGCATAAGATTTCAAATAATTCCCAATGTATGCCATAACCAAGTACGATGCACTGGTTGTGATCCCACCTAAAGAAGCGATTAATATCATTTGTTTCCAATATAGCCTAAGAGATTTTAATATTGGTAATTTAACTATTTTTTTCTCCTTTTGTGCTTTAATGAAATCATTAGTTTCTGGCAAAGAAACTCGTAGATATATTCCAACAACACCAAGAATAGACACTATTACAAAGGGTATCCTCCATGCTAGCTCTGGATTTATTCCGATGTTGCTGATGATTACACCTGATAAAGTTGCCAAAAACGATCCTGCAACTATTGATGATATGATGATGCCCCCAGTAGATATCTTATCTTCCTTTTTTGAATGCTCTAGCATATAAAGCGCTGACCCAGGACCCTCTCCTCCAACAAATACACCTTGCGCCAGTCTTAGTAAAACCAATGCCAAAGGGGCAAAGATACCAATGGAAGAATACCCTGGAATGATGGCTATAAAAAATGTCACCACAGCCATTCCTAAGATTGTTGTACTTAAAGCTTTTTTCCTTCCAAATCTATCTCCTATATGACCAAACAAAATAGCTCCTATTGGTCTTGTGATAAATCCTGCGCCAAACAGCAAAAAGATTATTGTCTCTCTGTATTCTGGCGAGAAATTAGGGAAAAAGGTGATGCCAATTTCTTTTATAAACACCATCAATATAGTAAATCCAAAATATTCAATCACATTTCCTATGAGTGAAGTTGCAATAATTTTAAAGCGTTGTGACATATATTTTATACAGGAAAATTAGTAAATATTTTTCTCTCCTTTCTATTATCTGTGTAACAAAAATCTATAAAAAAACAATTTTTACTTGGCAAAGTATCTTTAATCAAATCAGGCCATTCAATAATCACAGGATATGAACCTATAATTTCCTCCAATCCCAACTCATAGAGTTCCTCGACATTTTTTATTCTAAAAAAATCACAATGATATACATCAAAATGCAATGTGTTATATATGTGCATTATGTTAAAAGAAGGGCTCGACACCTCTTTTTCATTACCATTTAGGTTTTTAATTAAGAGCTTTGTGAATGTTGTCTTCCCAACTCCCAAATCTCCATTGAGCAGCAAAATTGTCTCTTTCGTGATTCTATCTGCAACTTTCTTTGCAAATGCTTGCAGATTTACAATGTCATATAAACCCCTTGAAATTCCCACCTGTTTAATATTTTATTAATTACATCAATAATTATTTATTTACATCCATATTAGTCAATATTATCCTGTAACAAAATTATATTTTTACACATAAGAAATGTTTGATCTACTGAAAGACAATTTTAGTAAGGTTTTTAGTAAAATAAAGAAAAAAGGCATCATATCTGAAAAGGATGTAGAAGAAATTGCAAGAGAAATAAGAATAGCCTTGCTAGAAGCGGATGTGGCATTGCCTGTGGTAAAGAAATTTGTCGCTGAAATCAAGGAAAAAGCGTCGGGAAAGGAAGTTTTAAACAGCATCACTCCAGAACAAATGGTGATAAAAATAGTCAATGATGCTATTGTAAATATCCTTGATGATCAAAACAAAGAAATTTCATTCAAAGCAAGCCCTCCTGCAATCTTCTTATTACTTGGCCTACAGGGCGTTGGTAAAACCACAACATCAGCAAAATTAGCCGCGCATATAAGAAAAAAGCATAAAAAAAAGGTTCTTTTAGCATCGCTTGATGTATATAGACCAGCTGCTCAAGATCAACTTGAAATATTAGGCAAAGAAATATCAATAGATACACTTGAAATAATAAAAAACCAACCTCCTTTAGAAATCACAGCAAGAGCCATCGATGTTGGCAAAAAACAAGGCTATGACGTTATAATCCTCGATTCAGCAGGAAGGCTGCATACCAATGAGGATTTGGTAAACGAGGTGAAAGAAATAAAGAATTTTTGCAAGCCTGTAGAAACCTATTTGGCTGTCGATGCAATGACAGGGCAAGACGCCGTCAACAGCGCTCGTGAATTTAATGAGAAAGTTGGCATTACCGGCATTGTTTTGACAAGAGTGGATGCAGATGCCAGAGGTGGAGCAGCGTTAAGCGTAAAATACATCACAGAAAAACCTATAAAATTTATTGGAACAGGAGAAAAAATATCTGACTTTCAGCCTTTTCATCCAGACAGAATAGCGTCTAAAATTTTAGGAATGGGAGATGTTGTGAGCTTGGTCGAAAAAGCCATGGAAAATATTGACGAAGCTGAAGCGCAAAAAATGGTTAAAAAAGCCACCAGCGGTTCTTTTGACATGGAAGATTTAAGGAAGCAGTTAAAGAATCTAAAAAAAATGGGTGGCTTTAGTTCATTAATTGGCATGCTTCCTGGAATGAAAAATAAATTTGATTTAAGCAAAGTAGATCCTAAAATGGTTGTGAAACAAGAAGCTATCATTGACTCTATGAATAAAAGAGAAAGAAAGGATCCAAGAGTTTTGAATGCATCTAGAAAACTGCGTATAGCACATGGCTCAGGAACCTCTGTTCAAGATATCAATAAATTGCTGAAACAATTTTCTGAGATGCAAAAATTAATGAAAAAAATGAAGGGGCTTGATAAGATTGATACAACAAAAATCCCGATGGCAAAAGATATTTTTAATAAAATTGGTGGTTGATACTATATGAATAATGATAACACAAAAATCAATAACAAGACAACGCTTGATAAGTTGTCTGATGCTTTAAGAAAAAATCTAAGAAGAAGAAAAATGTCCAATGATAAAGAAACCAACAATCTACAAAAAAATAGTTCAGGAGCGTTGAAGAAGGTAAGCGTAGCTTTGCTTCTTATGATCTTATCTTCTTGCACATCACATAAATATAGCAATGGCTATCTAGTGGATCCAGAAAATCTAGCAAAAATAAAGCAAAGAAAAACTCCAGAGGATGAAGTCAAAAATTTACTTGGCAACCCAGTGACAACATCTCTGTATGGAGAAAAAAAATACTTTTACATGAAAAGAGAATATGAACAAAAATTATTTTTTGCACCCAAACTAATCAAACAAGAAGTTTTAGCGATATCTTTTGATAACAGTGGCCTTGTCTCTAAAATAGAAAAATTTGGGACAAATGATGCCATTGAAATTAAATATGACCCGTTAACAACTCCATTTGAAGGCAATAAAATCAGTCCGTTTGAGCAAATCTTGAGTAACTTTGGCAAATTTAGCTCTCAAGCCCAAAAAGCTAAAAGATAAATCCACAATGACAATGATAATAATAGTTAGCGATCATTATTATCTCCAAGAAGCCTTAACAACCATACCTCTTTTTAAGAATATGGATATTCTGACTGTCTCAAACGGCTCACTAAAAAACATCGAAGCAGATTCTTCTTTGGTGATTATCGATAAAGATGTTAAACTTGATAAGAAATTCAAACACGTCATAGCTTTGCACAGCAAAAATAAATGCTTAGAAAAACCTTTTAGAATCTTTCAGCTAATATCACTTATAAATCAACATCTATATGAATTAGAGTATGTTTCTTATAAACACTTTGATTTCAACCATAAGAGAAGGGAGCTACGCAACAAATTTGGTAACAGCATTTTTTTAACAGAGAAAGAGTCATCATTACTAGAATACCTGCTAAAGAATAACTCATCAGTTTTGAAAAGCAGCGCTTTAAGTGATTTGTGGCAATATAAAGAAGATATCGAAACACAAACACTAGA
>CBFHIH010000060.1:0-3282 GCA_965655955.1 Candidatus Midichloriaceae bacterium
ACCAAGCGTTGTGTTTGGAAGAGAAGATAAATTCATAAACCTCTTTGCGAGCATTCTTAAAATAGCGCCTATCTTCCCTCTAATTATGGGAGGAAAAACTTTGTTTCAGCCTATTTACGTCAATGACTTAGCTAAGATTATATCCTATGCACTACATGAGCAGAGTAGTAAGTATTTAGGAAAAATCTTTGAGATTGGAGGGAATCGAATATTCTCCATGCACACGATTTTAGAAACTATAAAAAAAGTAATAAGCTCAAGATGCCTCCTGATTCCAACGCCTTATATAATAATGAAAGCTGCCACACATATAATGCAAACCTTTGGATCTGATATAATGACTCCAGATCAACTAGAACTTCTGAAATTCAATTCTGTCGTTGAGAATAATAGTATTATCAGTGAAACAATCAGGGATTTTGTATCTCTTGAACATTATCTATCAACTCAAATTTAAATTTCTGAGATAAAGGGCTCCCCCCTGAAATTAATCGCGTTATCAAATTTATCACAACAAGTTCTTAACCGCTTATCACATCCAGCAATAATTTTATATACATCCCCTTCTCTCAACTCAAAAAACAATGATGGAACAAAAGTAACTACCCCATCTTCAAATCTTTCAACCAGAAATTTATCTCTTTGATTATTAGAAAATATCTCGATAGTACCATTGACATAATAATGATTTTCTTCTTTTCTTTCGCCATCGTAAAAACTGAAAGCATTAAACACCTTTTTAACAATTCCTTCCTTAGTAAAATCATTACTTAATAAACCACATTTCTCATCACAAAACATAGCTCTGCACTTTGGAGAAAAACTTTCCAATACATGAGCATCCAGCTTATGTGATAAATCCGATAAATTGGCATAAAAAACACCGTTTTCACATCTGACAGAATTTATATATTGCTTTTTAAACAAATACGAAAGTTGCTCAGAATTTACAAAATCTACATAATAAATCAATAATTCCGCATCATCTAAAACACCTACTAAAATATCCTTCTCTGAAAGAAAGCTCTTATTTATCACACCAGAAATTTCAGAAAAACTCTTTTTATCAACATGCTTTTCGATAAGATTTACATCTGTTATACCACATCCTAGGTATCTTTCCCCACGCATCAAAATATCTTGATCATGTTCTGTAAATCTAAAAACTCTTGAATCCTTCAAAATTATTTTCCAACATCTCACATACTTTGAAGCTTGTTGATAGAATGCATGTTTTTTCATAAAACTTCTCATAGATTTTTATGTCAAATGATCTCAATTAACTGCAAATCTTTGCATGAAAACAAATCTCCTTTTTCACAAACAATGGGCAGATAATCAACATCAAACCTCACTGGAACATCAAATTCAAAGCTTGCATGAATTTTATTACCTAATTTCATCTTATTCACAAAACATAATGTCCCTGTATTATAGCAAATATGAAATCCTTTTCTGATCTCCTGATCATTAACATAAATATGCACTGAATCTTTTACAACTTTGCTGATCTTCCTAACATATTTTGAGGCACCACTTTTATATGTTTTTCTAAACTGGAACAAAGTTTTGTCAGGGTGATAAAAGCCTAAAAATTCTTTTTTAACAGTAAAATCACTCCAATCCTTAAATCTAAAACCTTTGCTTTTTCCATTTCTGGCATGAAAGAAATTTAATAATAATTCCTTTTCTTCTTTATCTTTCATTGCATAATTAATCCTATATCTTCTTTTTGCTAATGTCTGCGTCGCATTCCTCATCTCATTACCACTTAAAGTTTCAATGACCTCATTATTAAACACAGGACCGCCAACAGCACCAAATGAGATATCTTCTGGAAATCTTACCTCATCAAAATCATTCATTATCTTTTTCCATATTCGTTTTATATAGCTTTAAAAATTTATCTAATATCTCTACTTCTCTATCAGATATCTTTTTTGCACTTTCTTCTTGCTCTTTAAGTCTTTGCATCTCTTTCCCTTCTAACAACACATTCCCTGAAACTTTATGCTCAATGGGAATAATCTTAATAAGCAAGCCACTCACTTTTAAGAATAAATCAATAACCTTCTCTTTGGGAAGATCATCCAAATAATTTTTATCACTTTGCCCAATATAAGACGAAAACAAATCTATGAATTTAAAAGCAACAGCTTTGATTTTCAGCAATTCATTTGAATGAATACTGATTAGATCTAAAAAATTTTTACTCATGATACTGTCTGAAAATTAACAAACAAAATACACTCTTTTCATGCATGGGAGTGTCGAAAAATAAGAATTTCACACAAAACGAACCTCTATATCGCGCTGTTTGCCATGGAGAATTTTGGACAAACAAAGATGTTTTTGTATTTTTCGACAGCCCCACTCTTTTCATGCATAACAATCCATAGGCTTCACATAAAAAAAACATTACTGTCTTTGATATCAGCACTTTTTTAATATTAACATCTCAATTAATGCAACAAATAATAACATTGCAGAAAATTTTGATTATTACATCTTTGCCCAAGCATGGTCTCCAACTTTTTGTCAAAACAACACATGTAATAACTTAACTAGATATATGGAAAATAATCTAGAAATACAGGGATTTTGGCATAATAAAAACACCTCTTCTAAAAAAATCCCATCCTTTTTTTGCGTTCAAATCCCTGGTTGCAACACTTATAATTCGTACAATTTAGATAAAATAATGATCAGTCCTGATATTCTAAAAAAATAAAAAATATAATGCCAATTGAACTAGTAAAACATTAATGGAAAAAACACGGCACATGCAGTGGACTGACTCAGAATGAATATTTTACCTCAATTTTAAAAATTCATTCAAAGCTGTCATCAACAAACCATCTCTTTAGGGAAGACAAAGGAAACTGTATCACAATAAAAAAACTACTACAAAAACTTCAATCCGCAAACTCTGTCAATATAGAGTGCAAAACAGCAATACATATTACAAATATATCACTTTCTAGACAAAGATCTAAAAACTATAAAAAAAATTCCAAAACAAACTACAACCTTGAATAACTAGTATGCATCAAAAAATAAGGTAAAAAAGTAATGAATGATAAACCTCTTAAAAGAGCCATTATGCAATGCTCTTTTTATGCTATCTCCACTTAATAGAACATCCTATGCTTGGAACTTGATTTCCACTAAACTCACCAGTTAAGGCTACCTCACTCATTGCGATAAAAAGCTCTCTTTTCGCGTTTGGCATAATTTCTTTTTTCGCTTCATCTAACCTACCGCGATATTGTAGCTTTAGAT
>CBFHIH010000060.1:3292-5230 GCA_965655955.1 Candidatus Midichloriaceae bacterium
ATTAAAACCAAAAAAATCAGGTGTACATACAGCGTCATATAATCTTGCTACTTTCTGAGTCTCATCAAGCAAATATGGAAAGGTCATTTTATGATCATTAGCAAAAATCTTCATGTTTTCAAAAGAATCTTCTGGATACGCATCAGTGTCATTAGAATTAATCCCCACAAAACCAACCCCCAACTCTTTCAGTAGCTCAGCTTCTTTAACAATCTTTCCTACTATAGATTTCACATATGGACAATGATTACATATAAAAGCAACAACAAACCCCTTCTCACCCTTCACATCCTTCAAATTATACTTTTTATCATCTATACCAAGTAAAGAAAAATCAACTGCATGCCAATTTTTTTGCACTTCTGGAGTAGTTAAAGCAACCATATTAAAACCTAGTTCATTAAAAACCTAAATTAACACCTTTTATCTTATAGGTAAACCTGATGATGAACTATTTAACTATAGCGCAACAGCTTTAATTTTGTCACACTGAGCGAGACATAAGGTATGGGTAACCCCATATAAACAACGAGCAAAGTCATAACAAATTTAAAGATATCGAGCTATACTATACAACATCCTTAAAAATATTCTTGTCTTCTTGCCTAACACTTCTCTTAAAAAATAAAAATCTACATATTTTCAACATCATATTTTTAAAAACATCTACAAATGAAGTGTTAATTTTGCACTCACTTTCCAAAAACCCCTTAATCTCTCTATTTATACAATCCTTCGAAAGCTTGAAAAACTTTTTTACATATATCTGCTCCATATCATAAGCCATCTTGATTTTATATCTAGAATCAAAAAAATATCTGCTTATAACCCTAAGAAGAATACCCCTTGCCACGTCCTCAAAATCTTTTTGAGAACCACCAACATTCTTTACATAAGTTTTTTGACCAAAGGCACATATATGATTTTTCAACACAACTTCTGCAATCTCAAAAAGAACTCTTTTTGCTTTTTTGTCATTGAATATATCATCTACGCCCCTTTCATCCACTCCACAAAGCTCCAATATCTTATAAGAAATCCAATGATTTAACTTTAAAAAAGGTTTATTCAAGCTTTCAATAAAAAGTTCATTTTCATAACCATCGCTCAATAATCTCAAAGTATTTGAATGACATTGCGTGACTAAAATCTCTTCAGAAGCACTATATTTTTCCTCAAATAAATCTATAATTCGCATGATCTTATGTATCCTATAATCAGGAACATCGTGTTTAAAAATATAAGTGCAAGCATCAAACAAATTTCTCACCACATAAGAATAATATAAAAAAATCTTATCTTCCTTAACTATTTTCATGTAATCAAAAATCAATACAATAAGATTTTTAATCAAACTCTTTTTTGCTTTTTTAGGAATATTTAAATTAACAATATCCAATTTAGAGATACCTAGAAATTTATCAAAGATTTTTTGATACACAATCAACACATCAAAAACATAATCATTCTCTTGCTCTGCAAAAATTATTCTAGATAAGTCAAAAAAAAACTGTTCATCAGAACAGTGTTTTCCAATATTGTGTAATTCGTATCTCAACCTTGATAACTGTTTTTTATATAGATCAAGACTTTTCTGCTCAGTCACTAAACCCAAAGCACCTCTATAAATCTCACAAGCAATCTTGCCAATAAGAAAATAATAAGAAACTTGAAAATTAGAAAATTCACACCAATAATGGGATGACATCACACACTTACCCACAAAAACTATCCCTCACTCGTGCAAGTATAACAGTTAAGCTCAAATTAATACAAATAAAACTAAACATTTAAACAATGCTCAATGATGAAATCTTGCACAAACCATGGAGCCCAGTCATAATACTCCTGCAAACAATCAATCTGCTCTTCTTCAGAAAATCTCAAAGCATCTTGCACCCTATTTTTTCCCAAAATATACAAGGCATCTCTTTTATT
>CBFHIH010000061.1:0-266 GCA_965655955.1 Candidatus Midichloriaceae bacterium
TATTTGGTAATTTCTTTAAATCTTTGGGGGAATTTAAGCAATCATTATCTCTTCTGAGCCAAAAATCTTTAATTTATGAAGATAACAAGAGAAGCTCTGCCGTCTTAAATCCAGATTTAGGATCGATAAAATTTGAAAATGTGTCATTTAGATATCCAAATGGCAACACAGTGTTGTCAAACTTTTCAACAGAAATTAAAAAGGGTGAAAAAGTTGGCTTGGTTGGGCTCTCTGGTTCAGGGAAATCAACTATTATCAATTTGATA
>CBFHIH010000061.1:276-4800 GCA_965655955.1 Candidatus Midichloriaceae bacterium
AAGATTTTATAAGCCTCAATCTGGCAAGATATTTGTTTGTGAAAAGAATATAGCTAATATTGCTGAGGAAGCGTTATATAAAGTTATGGCTGTTGTGCCACAAGACATACCTCTTTTTCATCGTTCGATATATGAGAACATACAGTGTGGCAATCTTGATGCCAGTGATGAAGAAATAAAAAAAGCAGTAAAGGATGCTCATGCAGACAAATTCATAGATAATCTCCCTAATAAATATGAATCTGTGCTAGGGGAAAGGGGAGTTAAAATTTCTGTTGGACAAAAACAGCGTGTTGCTATTGCAAGAAGCTTATTAAGAGATTCGCCCATATTGATTTTTGACGAGGCAACATCCGCACTTGATAATATTACTGAAAAACATATTCATACCACAATTTCAAACATTGTGAAGGATAAAAACAAGACTGTTTTGGTGATTGCTCACAGGTTAACAACTTTAAAAAAACTTGACCGAATTTTATTTATAGAAAATGGAAAAATTATTGAAGAAGGTGATCCAAACGTACTACTTAATAATAAGGATGGTAGATACAAAAAATTATGGGATAGTGGTATTGAGGAACGTTGATTCTTGAAGAGCTAAAGACTTTTATTAACGTGCATTGCTCATAGCTGATTTTATAGGTGAAAAAAGCTGCATTGTAATGTATAGTGTCTAATTAATTAAAGTGTGTATGTAATGACTGAAAACAAGAAAAAGGAGATGAAGTTGTGGAAAAAAGTTGTGATAGGTATGATTTTGGGTATAGCGATGGGTATGTTGTTTCCATCTCAAGCAATATACTTAAAATACGTAGGTATGGCTTTCATCAAGGTGTTGAAAATGGTGGTCGCTCCACTTATATTCTTTTCTGTTTTAAATGGAATAACAAATATCAATGATGCTAATACCTTTGAAAGGCTTGGGTTTAGAGCTTTTGCAATGTATATGTCAACAACGATTTTTGCAGTTTCAATAGGCTTGGCATTCGCTACATATTTTAAGCCAGGCGTCGGCATTAATATTGATTTAAATTATTCATCTAATCATTATTCAAACGATATCTCCATACCAGATATGTTGCTTGCTATGATTCCTGAAAGCCCCATTAAAGCAATGGCAGAATCTAATACTCTACAGATTGTGATCTTTGCATTTTTCACTGGATTTGCGCTTATTCTTGTGGGTGAAAAGGGCAGGGAGGTCAAGAGTTTCATCACATCATGCACTCATTTGATATTTAAAATGATTTCATTGATTATCAAGTTAACACCTTATGGTGTTTTTGCCATGATGGCATGGGTTGTTTCTGAATATGGTGTGGAAGTAATACTTAAGTTATGGAAATTTGCTACGATTGTTATTAGTGCTTTGCTAGTGCAGTATATGTTATATGGAATTATATTGCTAGCTCTTGGAAGAGTAAATCCGATCCCGTTTTATAAAAAAATGATAACAACTCAAACCTTAGCATTTGCAACAGCAAGCAGCAAAGCAACTCTTGCAACAGCAATGTCTGAAATTAGAAATAAAATGGGTGTCTCAAAAGATACCTCTTCATTTATTTTGCCTTTGGGAGCAGCCATTAACATGGATGGAATGTCTATATATCTTGGCATCTGTGCTGTATTTTTTGCACAAATTATTGGGATTGAGCTGAATATGATGCATTATATGATATTAATCTTAACGTGCACCATAGGTTCTATAGGTGGAGCTGGATTTCCCGGAGGATCAATTTTGATGATGGGAATGGTATTATCTTCTGTTGGGTTACCACTTGAAGGAATTTCCTTGATTTTAGGTATTGATAAATTTTTAGAAATGCTTCGCACTATGATTAATATAACTGGTGACTGTACTGTTACTTTGATTGTGGATAAAATGGAAGGAACATTTAGCAAAAAAGTTTATTATTCTAAAGAAAAGAAATAATAATTGTGTCGTATAGCGATTATATGAGTTTGGCTATTAATCTTGCCATGAATAATAAGAGCCTTATTAAGGGTAACCCGTCTGTTGGTTGCGTTATAGTTTCGAAAAATGATATAGTGGCACAGGCTAAAACATCTATTGATGGTAAAAAGCATGCAGAATATTTGGCTATTAATTCTTTAAAAGATAATTTCGCAGATAAAGAACTAGAATTATACACCACTCTTGAACCTTGTTTTGTCAGAAGTAGCCCTGTTGATATTTCTTGCGTTGATGAGATATTGAGATTTGGGATTAAAAAAGTTTTTATAGGCACTTTAGACCCCAATCCATTAATAAAAGGAAAGGGTGTGAAAAAATTACTAGATAATAATGTCAAAGTGTTTATGGCAAAAGAAGAGCAGAAAAAAAGATGTGAAGAGTTAGTGAAAGATTTTGCTTTGATTTTTTCAAAACAAAGGCCATATGTAACATTAAAGATAGCGATGAGCCTGGATGGGAAAATTGCTCTTCATAATAAAAAAAGCAAGTGGATTACCAGTGCAAAACAAAGACAGTTAGGGCATAAATTAAGAGCTAATAGTGATGCTATATTAACAGGTATAGATACTGTTTTAGCAGATGATCCTATGCTTAATGTAAGGCTTGAAGATGTGAGTATCACTCCAATTAGAGTGATACTTGATTCAAATTTACGTCTGCCAATTGATTCTTGCATATATAAAACCTCAAAAGATATAAAGACGATAATTTTCACCGCAAAAAAAAGAGTTATAAACAATATCGAGATAATTGAGGTTGCTAGATGTGATCAAGGGTTAAATTTGAGGCATGTTTTACAAATCCTCAAAGAAAGAGGGATATCGAGAGTGTTAGTCGAAGCTGGTCAAAAAATTAATACTTCGTTTATAAAACAAAATTTGGTTGATGAAATTGTTGTTTTTCAGTCAAACAAGATCATAGGTGCTGATGGAGTTAATGCAATTGGAGAGTTGGGTGTTATGAAAATTTCTGAATGTAAATCATTTAAAACAAGAATTGTTTCTGAAAGTTGATGAAAACAATATCTTCAATATTATCATCGCATAAAAAGAAATTAATCAATTTAGGGTTTTCTGAAGCGGATGCGTCAATAGATCTCAGCGTTCTTTTAGCGCATGTTCTGAACATAAAAAATGTCCAAAATATGGTTTTGTGTTTGAATAAGAAATTATCGGATAAAGAGTGCAAAGATTTTGAAGAGTTATTTAATAGGCGTTTACATCATGAGCCAATAGCTTATATAGTTGGCTATAAGGATTTTTGGAAACGAAGATATTATGTTAATAACAATGTTTTGATTCCAAGACCTGAGACAGAGTGCATTATTGAAGCTGCTTTAAAAATTTTTGATAAAAACAGCAAAATATCTATCCTAGATTTAGGAACTGGCAGTGGGTGTTTAGCATTATCACTACTGGATGAGTTTGAGAATTCAAGTTGTACGGCGGTGGATATAAGTGAAGACGCACTGAAAGTTGCTACTATAAATGCTAAGCATTTTCAGCTAGATCAAAGAATTAGCTTTATTTATTCCAATTGGTTTGAAAATGTTACAGGTGTTTATGATCTCATTGTATCTAATCCTCCGTATATTTCGAGTTATGAATGGCAAAGGTTGAGCCCATCTATGAAAGACTATGAGCCAAAAGTTGCTTTAACAGATAATTTAGATGGCCTGAATCATTATGAAGATATAATAAAAAAATCTAGAAGATATCTATCAACTAATGGAAAGATGATTTTTGAAATAGGATATAATCAATCAGAAGATATAAGGCATCTATCAGAGAGAGGTGATTATAAAGTTAGGTTCTATCAAGATTTGCAGAGAATAAAAAGGGTAGCAATTCTAGAAAAGCTTTAAGATGGCTGGGATGGGTGGATTCGAACCACCGCATGACGACACCAAAAACCGTTGCCTTACCGCTTGGCTACATCCCAAGGTTTACTAGGTATAATACTATGGTAAGGTATTTGCAAGCTCTTTGTTTGCTATCTATATAATACATGATCTATACGAAAGTTTTACTGAAGAAGAATTTTGCAGCTTAATTTTATCATGGAATTTACCCTTACGTCTGCTGCAATCCTGTCTAACAGTATAGGACTACCTTTACAAGCTTAACACAATATATCTTCTCTCTCACCTATACTTATTTATGTAACTATGCCTTTGTTTATGGTAGTTTTTTCATTCAATATGAATAAGGCCGTTTTATAGTGAATAAATGTTTGCACTGCGGATCTCATGTTGCGCCAGGAGATCAATTTTGCTGCTTAGGGTGTGAAAAAGTCTATAGTTACATTAATGACTTGAACTTAGGTAAGTATTATAGATATTGTCGTGCAGTTTACAATGCAACGCCACTTAAAAAAGACAGTAGTGCATTAGATGATTTTGATTTTTCTGAATATATCGAAACCACCAATAGCGCAGAACATTCAATCCATTTGCTAATAGAGGGCATTGTTTGTGGATCTTGTGTTTGGCTGATAGAACATGCTGTCAAAAAATTAAAATTTGTCAAAGAATGCAGAGTCAACTT
>CBFHIH010000062.1:0-4781 GCA_965655955.1 Candidatus Midichloriaceae bacterium
TTCACACCTGTTGTTGCTACGTTAAGTCTAATGACACTGATTGTTTGGAAATTTCTATTAGAGGACTCTTTTTTCGATGCAGCGCTTAAGGCTATATCTTTAATTATCATAACATGTCCTTGTGCAGTTGGATTAGCTGTGCCAATGGTTCATATAATATCTTTTTCACAGTTGATGAAAAAGGGTATATTTCTAAAAAAGCCCAATGCTTTGGAGAAGTTAAATAAAATAAAAACCATAGTCTTTGACAAAACAGGTGTTTTAACCTCAGAAAAACCCGAATGCATCAATATTAATGATTTTTCAGATGAAGATAAACTAATCATTTCTTCAATGGCCTCAAAAAGTCAGCATATATTATCCAAATCTATATTGAGAGCTCACGATCAGATTGTTGATTTAGATGTAAAAGAAAAAAAAGGATATGGTCTTAGCTCAGTTTTCAATAATGAAGAAGTTTTGTTGGGTAGTAGAAGATTGTGCAAAGTTAAAGAAAATCAAAAATTAGACGATTCATATTTAGAGGTTTGGTTTAAAAAGGGGGCGTTTGAAGCAAAAAGACTTTTATTTAAAAGCATCGTTCGAGATGAGGCAAAGTATGTTATAAGTTTCTTAAAAAAGATGTATAGAATCATCCTTCTTTCTGGTGATTGCGAAAAAAATGTTAAAGAGGTCGCTACACAAGTTGGTTTAAAGGAATATTATTTTGAGAAAGATTATGAACAAAAACGGAATATTATTCAACGCCTCTCATCATCTGAAAACAATATCTTGATGATTGGAGATGGCATCAATGATTCTTTGGCATTAAAATCTTCTCATGTCGCACTTTCTCCTCAGCATTCGATTGCCATGTCACAAGACTATGCTGATGCCATTTATTCTGGAGATTTGAATGATATCATTACTTTAATTGATCTATCTAAAAAATCTATCAATACAGTACGGCAAAATTTTATTATTTCGTTTGTGTATAATTTGATAAGTTCGCCTATTGCAATTCTTGGATATGTCAATCCTATGATAGCGGCATCTGTGATGTCTGTTTCTTCCATCACAGTGGTTTTAAACTCAATGCGTTTAAAGAAATTATAGTGTTATATAAATAGGAGCATGATCAGATGGCTTATCCCATCCCCTTGTTTCAGTTTTTATTCCCGCCTCCTCAATTAAATCCGCAAGGTCAGGAGTGAGCAATAAATTATCTATTCGCATACCTTTATTACCTTGCCATCCGCCAGATCTATAATCCCACCAGCTAAAAAGCTGTGTTTCAGGATTTAATTCACGAAAGATGTCTATCAAACCTAATGATAAAATCTTTTTTATCCACCTTCTTTCTTCTATATGAAATCCTACTTTTCCATTAAGTTTTTCAGGGTTATATAAATCTATTGGATCAGGTGCGACATTGAAATCACCGCCAATAACAAATGATTCATTCGATTTTATGAGATTGTGAAGTCTATTATATAAGTCTTCAAAAAATTGGAGCTTAAAGGAAAATTTTTCACTCTCAACATCTTGCCCCTGCGGAACATAAACAGAGATGAGTTTTATACATTTGTTATTTATGTAAGAAGAGCACTCAATATACCGTGCTTCTATAATATCAGACTCAGGGATACCCAAGATTTTATCTTCAACTCTAGATTTACTTAATATAGCAACTCCATTATAGGACTTTTGTCCAAAAATAGCACTGTTATAGCCAAGATCTTGTAATGCTTCATAAGGAAATTTATCTTCAAGACACTTTAATTCTTGCAGTAAGATGACTGAGGGGTTGTAAAGATCTACAAATTGTTTCAGATGAGCCAGCCTAGAGTTGACTGAATTGACATTCCAGGATATTAACATGACTTAAAATGGCTCCCCGAGCCGGATTCGAACCAGCGACCGAACGGTTAACAGCCGTTTGCTCTACCACTGAGCTATCGAGGAATAGCGTTGAGTACAACACGATTCTATAACACTGGGGGCAAAATGTCTAGAAGGAATTTTTGATTATCAAACTATTTTTAATCTTTGGATGATACATTGAATATCTCTAATACCTAATATTTACTTGAAAAAATGTTAATATTATATGTAGTCTCTATATCTACATCGCGAAAAAAGTAGAAAATATATCATATACTATATTCATGTTAGATAGTAAATAAATCATTTACAACTTCTAAAAACTTTGTTAGTTATATGTTTATAAAGAAATGCAGTTTTTACTTTGAGAGATTGTTATAAAGTTGCTATTGTGGATCATAACGAAATGTTGGCACGTCTTGCCTTCGAGGTGTTGAGCAAGCATATAGAAGCTATCACAATACATTATCCTTCGCTTTCTGCTGCATGGGATTCAGTGCGCCAATCTCATAATAAAAACCTTGATTTACTTATTGTGGATATACCCATTGATGAATTTAGAGAATCTATAGATATAATAGCAGATCTAAAGAAGCATTTAGTTATTCCGATTGTACTTTATACGTACAATATTAGTAAATTGTGCTCTTCTTCAACAAGATTATTTGATAAAATAGTGAACAAAGGCTCTGATATACAAATCTTAGTTGAAGAATCGGTAAATCTTATAAAAGAAGTGTAATGCATCTAAAATTTAATTGACTTTTTTGCATAATGTTACATATTTAATTTTTGACACATTGCCTATTAATCAAAGTGCCTCTTCCCTGGAAAATTAAGCCTAGTAGAAACATTTCTGGTATATTATTGATGTTTTCTCATGCAATAGCTATGTCCGCTTTATATATAGTTGTGCAATTATTGGGAAATTATATGCATGCTCTGCAAGCTGTGTTTATGATGACGTTTATAATGTTTCTTATCGTGCTAGCATCTTGTTTCGACAAAGAAGGAATTGCTCAGCATTTACAAACGACTAAATTAGAACTTCATGCATTAAGGGGGGTTGTTAGTGCTCTGGGTGGACTCTCTATGTTTTATGCAGTCTCGATCTTAAATGTGACTGACGCGGCTGCTTTATCAAAATTAGAACACTCTTTGATGGTTATATTAGGCATCATAATTTTTAAGGAAAAATTTACAATTCCAAAAATAATATTACTTATTGGCAGCCTTGTAGGAGCATTTTTTATCACTAATTTTTTCAATGTTCAACTAGATAGAGGCTATTTTTTCATCTTTTTAGCATTTGTTTTTTGGACAACAAATAATGTTATTATCAAAAAATTGGGGAAAACAGAGAAATCAAGGGCTCAATTGTTCTATGGAGCTTTATTCGCTAGTATTACAGCATTCATTGTCTCAGTCCCTGTGTGGAAAGCAGTTGATATTAAATTTGAGGTGATGGCTTTGTTGATGCTTGGAGGTATTTGTAAATTGATACATAAGCTTTCATTTTTTAGGGCGTATAAGGTGACTGATATATCGATAGCTTCTCCATTTGATTATATGCGCCTTGTAATAACCGCATTTTTTGCATACGTGTTCTTAGGTCAGTTGCCTAATCAAAATTCATTGATTGGCTATGTGATTATTACCGTAACTGGAATTTATTTTATTTTCACAGAGAGTAAAAATTTAAAAAAAGCAAAAAAATAGAAGATTATTATTTATCACTGTAACTAATCATGTGATGATGATAAAGTTTTACCTCAGTAATTAAAAAAATAGACATAGAAGCAGTGAATTTAGAAGATAATAAAATGCAAGTAAAAAAGCCATCAGTTTCAAATCAAGATGCGCTTTTAGCAGTCAAAACGTTATTAAGATGGATTGGTGAAGATCCTGATAGAGAAGGGTTAGTTGATACGCCAAAAAGAGTTTTAAAAAGTTATCTAGAGCATTTTTCTGGTTATGCGCAGGATCCTATGGCTGTTTTAGATAAAAAATTCACCGAAACTTCTGGCTATAACGAAATGATCATATTGAAAGATATCGATATGCAATCATATTGTGAGCATCATATGGCGCCCATACTAGGTAAGGTACATATAGCTTATTATCCTCAAAAACATATATTGGGAATTAGCAAATTAGTTAGGATTGTGGAAATATACGCAAAAAGATTACAAATTCAGGAAAGACTGACAATGCAAATCGCCAACGCTCTTAATATAGGATTGAAACCAAAAGGTGTTGCTGTGCAAATAGAGGCAACACACCATTGCATGTGTAACAGGGGAGTAAAAAACAAAAGCGCCAAAATGATAACTAGATCTTTTTTGGGATGCTTGGATGATCAAGGGAAGAGAGAGCAATTTATTCACAACATCTCTTGATCTTAGCTGTATATCAATATTGTACATGTAAGATCAAAATCCTCTCCAAAGGGTCTTGCGTTGGCAAGCCCTCGAAATTTTTAACGGCCCTCTTTAAACATCCTTTTTACCCTGGTTACCGCGATCTAATTCAAAATCCCAAACAATCATTTTTAGAATTTCATTAATATCAATTATATTTTCATTGCCTTTGAATTTATATTCACCTAAAAAATGAATATGTTGCCAAGCTATTGGTGATATTTTCCTCAGTTTTCTTGTAATTTTATTAAAATTCTTATTTTGTTTATTTGCTTCGATTATTCCTGATAAAATTTTTCCAAAATAGCAAGCTTGCCTTCAACTCTTTTTATTTCTTTAAGTAGCGTCTTATCAACATATTTCTCAGCCCTTTTATGCATGCGATGCACTATAAAAATATCAGCAAGCAAATCTAGTATTATTTTGTCTCTTAATATAAAAAAAGGTAGCCATTACCAGAATGGGTTTTAACCATATCCCAGCTTGACATTATGTTCC
>CBFHIH010000063.1:0-4201 GCA_965655955.1 Candidatus Midichloriaceae bacterium
CGAGATGAAAGACAAGGTTTTGCAGAACAAGTGATGCTCTTAAGAGGTAAAAATGCAGGTCAGAGTGTCTCAAGAAATTGAGTGTATATAAAATAAATTTATTTTTCATAACCTTTGATTGTTTTTGAATAAAAGATATATATTATCTTGAAGCTATTGAGCATTGCGCTTAGAATGGGAAATCATTAGAATCGCAGCGGGGCTTTAAAAAGATGAAAACAAATCAAATCAAGGGAAAGGTGTTATGGTCCAGCATGAAAATTATAGTAGGTTGCAGCAAAACAAACAAGAGACGCAGAGTAATGTTGCTGAGTATCTAAAAAGTAAATCAACCGAGATTGAAGATAACGAAGGGAGAAAAATACCATCTTTAGATGAATTCTTAAGAGATCTTAATAAAGAGACTCCGCCGAAGGATATAATAGAGAAGCTTGAAGAAGCGAGAGATTTGTGGTTGGGTGTAACGTGGCAAAAAAGCAGCCCTCATGACGATGGTAGTGTTGATTTGATAAGAGATTGTTCTTTGCAAAATGAGTATAATATGGATCATAAGAGAGCTACTAAGATCTCTTATGGTATACAGACAATCAATGTTTTAGCTGCATTGACAAAGGTTGCTGAGGTAGAGGGTAAAAAAATTCCTACTGATGATCTATTAACAGAGCAGCTAAATGCAATAAAAAAAGGCGACAGAATAGACCCAAAAAAATTTAATGACAAAATTCTTAAGGTTCTAAAAGAAAATGGTGTTAAAAGTCCGGAAAAAAAGCTTTCTGCTGCAAAAGATTTTGTTTCGATGGATAATCAGCAATTTCATGTCACAACCATTACTAAGCAAAAAAATGTAGAGACAGAAGATGTTTATGTGATTGAATCTGATAATCTGTTGCTTGGTTTAACACATCAGCAACAACAAGAATATGCCACAATTTTTGATGGTACTAAAAGACCAGAGTGGTATAACAAATTAAGTGATTTTGATAAAAAGTTAGTTAAAGCGTATGCAGAGAAAATAGTGGCGGGAAATTTTACGCTTCCTACGCAAACGAGGAAGCATTTGCCAGGGCTGCGTAATGCATATGAAAAATCTGTTTTTGTTGATGTTGGTGGTAAATATAAGAAAGTGCTTGAAACTTTGCACACTGGAACGCCTTCGTTTCATGGCAAGGGGGATAAAGTCCAGCAAACAAAAAGAAATCTACAGCAACTAAACTCATTCTTGCCAGAGGGTAAAAAGCTTAATGACAATGCTTTGAATTCTCCTTCTGTTATGCCAGGTGTGGCGAATTTTTTAAATGCGATTGATAGGGATGCGCCGGGTTTGATAGAGAGGGCGCAAAAGGAATTGGGAGATGGCTCGATCACCGTTACGCCTTTTAATACTATGAGAAGGCTTAATTACAACAATAACACAGGTTTTGACAAGGCATTGATAGAGATTGGGGCTAGTATACAGCAGAGTGATGGCGAAAAAATTACAAAAATAGCGCAATATTTAATTGATGGAAAAGATCAAAAAGAAGCATTTCAAGAGCTGAAGAATTTTGAGTCAAGTAGCCAAGATCCATCTGATAAAGAGTTATACAATGCATTAAAAAATGCCATGGATGCTAAGAAAATGATTGTTAATCCTAGCAAGATGTTTGAAGGAGAAAATCAAAATATGGATCTTGTCAGCAAAATGATGTTGGTTGAGTTTGCAGCTAATAAAGGAGTGTTAAAAGATAGATTACCTCACTTCAATGTTGAAAAAATAAATGCCCATTGTGCAAGTGGTAAAGATAGAACAGGCTTGATACTGACAAAGGTGACGAATCAGGCTATAAGTGAGGCATTGGGCTTGGATGACGTGACTGCTAAGCAAAATCTCAAAACGCAAATTAAAGGTTCTCACACTCAAGTTTTAGCATCTCATAATGGTGGAACGCCTGGGTGCCATGGGGTTAAAGGAGATTCAAAAGCAGCTCTTTCTGATAAAGATCTTTTAAATGAGCTAATTGAAAAAACGGCCAGCTTTAATAAATTAAAAGCCAACAAAAGTTTTGGAGAGAAGCTTGGGGAGGCTTCTAAAAAAGTTGTGATGGCAGCAGTGGCAATTGTGACTCTTCCTGTTACTATTCCTATAGCAGCGGTAGCAAGTTTAGGGTATCTAGCATATTATGGTGCTGGCAAAATATCTTCATATCAAGCTGATGAAAAAGTTGTTACCAATGTCACAAAGAAAGTTAATGCTGAATTAGCAAAAGATAGCGTTACCAAAATGGCAAACAAAGAGCCGGAAAAAGCGCTCAACAATGAGGTGGTGGGGCTGCATGCTCAAAAGATAATGGAGGGGAGAAGCACTCCTCCTAATGAGCTCGGCAAGTGATCTTATGACCAAATTAAATATATCAGCGTAACTTTGATCTAGTTAAATGTTATTCTGCATCGCTTTGTTGTGTGTCTTCTTGAGATTTTATAAATGACATTATCTTAATAAAGTTAATTGCTTGCGTTATTAGGTTGTCATTTATTTCGTCTTTACTATACCCCGGTATCTTAAATGCATTGATGTTGTTGGTAGAAGATTTTTCTATCCTGCTGTTCATGCTTGTAGGTATAGTGATTTTATTAAGATCTTTTTGTGGAGATTCTTTGATTATAACATCTGGTATGACGCATTTTTCCTGTATTGAATTGCCAGAAGGTGTGTAGAACTTGGCGGTTGTGAGTTTAATGGCAGTGCCATTAACAAAGGGAATGATGTTTTGTATTAACCCTTTGCAAAAAGATTTTTGTCCAATGAGAAATGCTCTTTTGTTATCCTGAAGTGCTGAGGCTACTATTTCTGCGCCAGAAGCTGTGGCGTGGTTGATTAACACAATAATTGGCACGTCTTTGATGATTTCCTCTCCTTCTGCTTCATACACTATTTCTTTACCGTACCTTCCTTTTATGGAGACTATCTTTCCGTTATTGAGGAAGAGTTTTGTTACCTGAACTGCTTGTTCGAAAATTCCCCCCAGGTTGTCTCTGAGATCTATAATTACTCCCTGGAAATCAGGGTGGTGTTTTGTTATTTCTTGTGTTTTTTGTCGCACCACGCCATATGTTTGTTCGGTGAAACTTGATATTTTAATATATATTATCTTATCTTCTTTGAAGTATTTTGCTTTGGTGGGGATGAGTTTTATGATTTCTCGTAGCATCATAACTTCTTTTATACCCTCATTTTCTCTGTATATTTTTAGTCTTAGCTTGCTTTTTGGTTCTCCTTTTAATTTATTTATAGCTTGAGGTATGGTGAGATTGCTTAATTGTTGGTTGTTGATCATAACAATGATGTCACCAGGTTTTAGGCCGGCATTATAGCCTGGTAGATTTTTATAAACAGTGATGATTTTTAATAAACCATTCTCTGCTTTTACTTCAATGCCAATTCCTGCAAACTCTCCCTTTGTTGCTGACTTAATTTCTTCATATTCCTCTTGATTTAAAAATTCAGAATATGGGTCCAGAGAAGATAATATTCCTGATATTGCGCTTTCAGAGATTTTTTTATCTGAAATGTCGTCTAAATATTGATTCTTAATTATGTCAATTGCTTCGTTAATGCTGTGTTCATTTGAAGCATATAGTGCGTTCAGTGGCATCAAAAATAGAAAAGAGAAAAACAAAAATTTTAAATTCATTATAAAACTGCATTTACAATATTACTTTATATAATATCATCAAAATACACACAGAAGTAAATAATTATTGTTTTTTATGAAAATATATTGTGATGGTGCGTGTAGTGGCAATCCTGGTCCTGGTGGATGGTCTGCGATAATTTTACAGGCAGATTCTGTAATGAAAAAAGTGTATGGCTATCAAGAGCGCACCACAAATAATAGAATGGAGCTCATTGCTGCTATAAAGGGGTTAGAGTGTGTGGATGATGATGTGGTGCATGTATATACAGATAGTAATTATTTGAAACTAGGTATAACTGTTTGGATAAAAAGTTGGAAACAGAGTAATTGGAAAAATGGTAAAATTAAAAACATAGATTTATGGAAACATCTTGATATATTAAATCAGAAAAAGAAGATTATGTGGTTTTGGGTAAAGGCTCATAATGGCGATAAATATAATGAAATGGCAGATCAATTTGCAAAGCTAGCCATTGCTGAAAAGAAAGAATATGAACCTATAGTGCATGAAAAAACAAAGTAATATC
>CBFHIH010000063.1:4211-4467 GCA_965655955.1 Candidatus Midichloriaceae bacterium
GTGTAAAGTGCGCAGTTGAAAACTCTAATCGCAAAATACTTGAATGCTTGTGTGCGCCACAGCACATGCAGTACATGAAAAATTATTCAGCGAACCAAGATTTTAGCATTACTGAGTTATCAGCTCATGAGATAAGTCAGCGTACTAGAATACATGAGAGTAACCATCAAGGCATAGTTTTGAGGGTGAAGAAGCTAGAGCAGATGGGTTTTTCTGAAGTCTTGAAAAAAGAATCTAATAAGCAGCGTTCGACGAT
>CBFHIH010000064.1:0-4271 GCA_965655955.1 Candidatus Midichloriaceae bacterium
ATAATACGCTATAGGACTTTTTGACTTAAATCTTGCCGATGAGCCTATAGGGGATATTTATGAATCAAGATACATTTAAAAGAACGACAGCAGCTAAAAAAGCAAAACAATTAGCAAGGCAATTAAGAAATGAGCGACCAGATTACTTTTATTTAAAAGAAATCTTTAAACATTTGAGAAAAGAGCTAGAGGTGAAAGTGCAAAAAACACCTAAAAAACTGCCATATGTGCCAACAGAAGAAGAAGTAAAAAAATACTATAAAGAAGTGGAAGCTTCTCGATTTTTGAGATATTATTAACTTTTAAGCAACCTTTTTATAAAGTTGAGCTTCTACTTTTTCCCAATCCAGATCAAATAACTTACTATTAATTGATGCCCTTATTTGCAAAATATTGTGTGCACCATCTCTACTCCATTGCATTTTCTTTTGACCTTTTTGCCTTTCGTTGATCAATGTATTTATAGTTGATTCAGCTAAAGTGCTTGTGTAAATAAGATTTTTATTTTTCCTTTCAGAATAATTTACTATACCATCTTTATTATTATCAATGTAAGTAGCTAACTTAGTCAATTTTATTTTTAAAGACTGATCTGTTATTTTTGCTCTTAAAGATTTTAATTTCTTGAGTGACTGATCTGGATTGCCATGCCATAAATACCATTTAGCCTTATCTAAGGCTTCTCTATACTCTTCTGGAAGAGAAATATTCTGAAATTTTTTAGCAATATGAAGCCAATCTAATATATATGTAAGACTAGCACATTCATTTTTAACAGAATAAGCTATAGATTTACAGTTTTCAGCTCCATCTGCCAGGCATATTATCTCCGTTTCTTTCGACATTCCTTGTATTAAGCATGCACTTCTGAACAAAGCCTTAACTGTCCTTTGCTCATCATCTCTTGCTGAAGCTACAGTAGTTTTTGAAGTAATCTTATTATGATTTTTATCAACATATTTAAGATTTTCAGGACGGTAAGTTGTAACAATCATAGCTTCAAATGACCTATTCTCTCCTTTGGCTTTTATGTGCCCTCCATCAATATTTGCTATAATTGATTTAGCTGGCTTCTCTTGGCTTAAAAGATCTGATTTTCTAATCTGTTCTAAGGGATTGGCAACCATTTTTACAGTTTTATAAATTTGAGAATGGCTATTAATAGCTCTGGTATTAGTACTTTCTGCATTAAGTGTATCAGAAGCTTGATGATATGAATTTTGAGCCCCTTGTATCGCTTGTTTTTTAAGCAAATCAGGATGTATAGTGCTACCATACATTCCTTCTATACTAGTAGAGCTTCTCCATCCACACTTGCAACTTATGCGTTGTATTGAGGCCCTATGATCTGTTAAAGCTGCATGAAATCTTGATGTAAAAACTCCTTGTTTTTTTGTCTTATATCCACATTTAGGGCATTTTTTGATTTGTGAAGCATTTAGCTGTTGTTTAATTTTGAAATCTTGTACTTTTTGCAAAATATCTATTTGCTCAACATGAAGATATCCTAGTTCTTTTAGGCTTTTCACCTTCTTTATATTGTCTTCTCTTATCAATATTTCCTCTAAAACTCCATCTGTACTTTTATCATAATATTGAGCTACTAATCTTATGCTTGCTGCCATACAACATTCCTTTTAAATTATTTATTATCAGTATAGCATGCCCTATATATGTCAAATGGTGAGAAGCTTCCTTTTAAAAATGACACAAGTAAAAAGTAAAAAAATAAAATATGCAAGCAAAGTAGAAGAGCAAATAGTAGATGCAATAAAATCAGGTAAGTCATTATCAGGCAAAGATGGGATATTAACGCCAATAATAGGGGTTGGAAGGAAGAAGGTACGAAAAGTCCCACTATGCAGTTAGAGTATGCGTATAATGAGGTTTACAGAACCACCAAACACAATAAGTCGCATAACGCTTCATCTCTGAACTAGTGATAAAGAGGGGGGGTTGCTGATTTAAAGAATTTCATATTTGAATGTTCTTAAGCGTTAATGATGGAACTATTGATAGTCCTGTAGTAAACCGAACGGCTAATTCCTATCATTTTACATTTTTTTGATACTGAGAAATCATTATTTTTTAATAAGGATTTTAGAGTTTTTAGCTTATCCTTGGTTACAGATTTAGGCCTTCCGCCTTTTCTTCCTTTTTTGTGAGCAGCGCAAAGTCCAGCTTTCACACGTTCTGTTATTAGATTACGCTCCATTTCTGAGAAAGCAGCACAAATACTGAACAAGAGCATACCCATGGGATTACTGGTGTCTATGTTATTTTCTAATGAGACGAATTCTATTTTTCTGTTTTTAAAATCATTGATGAGTTCGATCAATTTGCTCATCCTTCTACCAAGACGATCCAAACGTTGTACAACGACCTTGTCGCCTTCTCTGAGGCGTCCAAGTAATTTATCAAGCTGTGAGCGGTTATCTTTGACACCCGAAACTTTTTCTTGGTAAACTTCATCACAACCATATTTTTGCAATTTTTCTAGCTGAATATCTAAGCTTTGATCATTTTTAGAAACGAGAGCACAAATATATTGAGTATAGAAGAATAATGTGATAAGGTAGTAATTATAAATGAGCTTAAAATGGGATTACGACAAAGAATCATAAGCGAAATATATGACGAGAAAGATAATAAGGTGGTAGACAGGCAGATTATAATAGATAAAGAAATTCCAAAGCCAAAGAAGATAGATGAAGTGGGACATGATCAGAAAGAACAAATAGAGATACTACAAAAAATACAGGATGCATTTTTATTGACACAAACAAGTATGATGGCGCCAGAGAAATGTCCAACATGTGGTAGTAGAGTGGTAAGAGAAGGGTATGCGCCAACAGATTTTCATGCAGTATATACGGATCACAGATTAAAAATAGCAAAGATGAAGTGCTGTAATAAAGAGTGCGAAAAACAAAGGATAACAACGACCATATATTCATTATTTGGGAGTAGTATGCATCCAGATTTAGTAAAGAAGCAAGCAGAGGCAGCTTCACAGCAATCGTATAGACAGGCACAGAAGAGCCTAGAAAGAGAAGATGGAAGATATAGGACAATAAATAATCAGCAGACAATTAAAAAAACAATAGAAGCAATAGGGGATATATTAAACAATATACATTGCAGTGATATAACAGAGGAAGAGGATCCTTCTAGAGAATTAATTGCACAAGTAGATGGAGGATTTGTAAAATCAAATGATAATAATAGAAGAAGTTTTGAAGTGCTGGTAAGCACAGTGTATAAACCAGAAGATTGTCAGAGTAGAGGGTATAGCAAGAATGGATTAAGGAAATCAGGAGTAATCACTGGCAAAATATATAGCGCAAGTGCATTAAAGGATAGAGGCAAGACAATCAGGGAAATGCTTATAGCATCAGCTAAAAGAAAGGGTATGACGAACAAGAGTCATATAGTTGGTATATCAGATGGGGCAAGTAACTGCTGGAATACTTTAAAGGTTTTAGAAAAGCATTGTAAATCCATAGAATATGTATTGGATTGGTATCATATAAAGCAGAAATTTGAAGCCTTGATAAACAAATTAGAAGATCGGTATAGAGGAGAGATAGAGTCTATACAATGGAAAATTTGGCACGGAGAATCAGAGGAAGGTATAGAGAGATTAGGTAGAGTGTATATAGAGTTATTGAAATGTGATGAAGCTGATAAGGTACACGAATTGTTAAAATACTTAATGAATAACAAAGAATATCTTAAAAATTATGCTCAAAGAAAGGAAGGTGGCTTAGTATATACAAGCAGCGTGATAGAAAGCACTATAGAGACACTTGTTAATACTAGACATAAGAAAAAGCATAAAGCTCAATGGAGCAGAGAAGGCGCTCACAACATTCTACAAATAAGAGCATCTATTGCTAATAAAAAATGGGATGATGATTGGCGCACTGCTCAATCTCTTTTTTACAAATCTGCCGCTTAACACAATATATTTACACTTTCTTTAGAAACTCTAGCGTAACCAAATATCATATTGAGGCAAATAACTGTTCCATAAACCTAAATAATAGTCTATTTTTGGATATAATCAATTGGGAATACTATTGGAATGGTTTTTAAGAGAAAATAATAATAAAAATTTCATAAAAAAAAGGAACTCCACAAACATATGTTTTTGGAATTCTTTAGCTGATTCAGTTATATTGACCTAATAGGTTTATAAGGTTATAATATAGTAATTTAATAATTTGAATTATAAATATGGACATTAGCAGCACTGAGTTTAAGACCCA
>CBFHIH010000065.1:0-4128 GCA_965655955.1 Candidatus Midichloriaceae bacterium
TTTTAATATCTCTTCTAGCGTCAGTATATTATTACCTGGGCATCGAGTCTTTATTCAACAACGAAATCACCAAAGCCGTCAACGAAACAGTTAATATCGCACATCTATATCTCAAAGAAAGCAACGAAAAAATAAAATTTGATACACTTGACATAGAGAGAAAAATCACAAAAGAGATCAAACTTGCAAAGAATCCAGATAGATTAAAAAACACCTTAACAAAAATATTAGACCAAGAAGCCCTACATAAAAATCTACACTCAGCTGTCATCTTCACGCATCAATCAATCATCGCAAAAAGCACACCAAGCCTCACCTTTATGTTTCAAAGAATACTACAAAATTCTTTTAAAGAACTAAATCATCAAAAAGTTGTTTTGCTAAAAAATTCTAGACAAAACCAAGTGACAGCCATAACAAAACTTGATATTTTCTTAGACACTGATGTCTATCTATTTGTCAATAGACAAGTGGATCAGGAAATTATCAAGCACCTAAAAGATTCCAAAAACTCATTAGTAAAATACAAATACCTACTGTCAGGCATAAGTATTACAAAATCTAAGCTCCAGATAGCATTTTTATTACTCTCAGCCATCATGTGTGCATTATCTTTCGTCATAGCACTGAAATTATCAAAAATTATCACAAGACCTTTAAACGACCTTTTAAAGGCAACAAAACAAATTAAATTGGGAAATTTCTCAGTAAGAATACAAGAAAAAAAAGATTCAAAAGATGAAATAATGCTTTTGGGCAAAGAATTCAACAACATGGTGAGCACAATTAACCATCAACATAGCGCTTTAAATATCGCTTATCAAAAAATAGACGAAAGAATGAAATTCATAGAAAAAATATTGAAAGAAATCCCATCAGGGGTAATAGCACTAGACGCATCCTTCAAGATACAATTATCTAACGAATCTGCAAAAATGATACTAGGAGCCCATTCCTCTGATGAGTTAACAAATCTACTCATTCCATCAATCAAAACAATGCTTGAGAAAATCACAAAGCAACCCAACAAAATATTTGAAGATACTGTGATATTAAAAATGAAAGGAAAAATCACATATCTGGATCTCAAAATTGGAGCCGTAGTGATTGGAGAGAAAATATCTACAATCATCATCAGCTTTGCAGACATCACTCAATTGATATACGCCCAAAGGGAATCTGTGTGGTCAGACGCAGCAAAAAGAGTAGCGCATGAAATAAAAAACCCTCTAACACCTATACAGCTTGCAGCAGAGAGGATTCAAATAAAATACTCTGAAAAATTCTCAGGCATAGATAAAAATTTCACTAAATATCTTGAAGCAATAATAAGAAACGTAGAAGATATACACCAAATAATCACCAGCTTCACAACATTCGCCCAAATTCCCAGCCCTAAATTCCAAAATAATAATTTGATAGAAATCATACAAAATACTTTATTCAATCAAAAAAACACATATAAAAATATTCAATATATTTTTACCCATAAACAACCAAAGATAGACGTATATTGCGATAAAACACAAATCACACAAGTTATAACAAATCTATTAAAAAATGCGGCTGAATCCATAGAAGAGAAATATCATAATCAAGCAGCAAAAGGAACAATAAAAATAAAATTACAAACCTCAGAAGCCAAGGTGTTGATTGAAATAGAGGATAATGGAATTGGAATCGATGATGAAGTAATGTCAAAAATCACCAAATCCTACATCACAACAAAGAAAAATGGCATGGGCATAGGGCTCTCTATAGTTAAAAAAATACTCCAAGAGCATGATAGTTCAATTAATTTTAAAAACCTGAACCCAGGCATCAAAGCATCTTTTGAGCTGCTCAAATCTTAACAAAAACAACTCTATATTAGAGCACCTTCCTTGAATTTATAACTTGTTTTCGAATAATTAGAAAGATCCTTTTGAGAAGTCATAAGCACCGTGACATGATTCACCTTTGCAATCTTTAAAATAAAAGTCATAACTTGATCAGTCTCTTTTTCATTCAAGTCACCAAAGCAATCTTCAACTAATAATAATTTTGGCGGAGATATAAAATTAAACAATATAGTAAGTAAGATTAAATCTAGACGACTAAAATTGCGCAATTTTTCATCTATTAATTCAATCACTTTGGGATAATACAACCGTAAAATTTCAATTAAATCATACCTTTCTTTTTTCAATTTTTCTTTACAAAACATCTGATAATTTTCAAACATAGTGAAATTTTTTGAGACATTCTCTTCTAAATTCTCACGTATAATCGCAACATCAAAAAAATAGATCTTATTAGGTATACTCCTAATACATTTATCTTCAAAAAAAATAGAATTATCAGCAATCACATCAGATTTATTAATTAAATTTATCAAAGCTTTTCCTCTTTGATTTTGATCGTCTTGTATTGCAACAAAAGAGCCATATCCCACTTCAAGATCAAGATTTTCAAACAAGACCTTACCCAAAGAGGAGTGATTTAAACCACTGATTTTCAAGATGTTTTTCATCAAAGTACGCCGTTAATTTCATCTCAATTGTACATTCCACATTTACCTTGTAAAGAACTAAAAAGCATCGCTCGCAAGCAAAGAAATTATATTCTGTATATCAGATGCTATTGGCACAGAAAATTCTAGATATTCTTTTGATATTGGGTGTTGGAATTTTATATAATATGAATGAAGCGCTTGCCTATTTATCTCCTTGATTGCAGTTAAGGCATGACTTGTCACAACATTAGGATTTAGGTTATAATAATTAGAATACTTTCTATCACCAACGATAGGATTGTTTTTATACCTTAGATGCACTCTGATTTGATGCGTCCTACCAGTTTCTAACTCACACTCCACTAAAGAAAATGCTCTGTTTTCATATGATTTCAACACCTTATAATGAGTAATAGCTATTTGCCCTCCTTCCCCATCAATCACCTGCATCTTTGTATGATTTTGACGAGAAGGAGCTATTTTAGTCACTATTGTTCCAATCACTGGGGTGATAAAGCCATATACTAACGCATAATATTTTTTTGTTATCTTTTTTTGCATCATCTGCCCTGACAACTCAACTAGCGCCTTTTCATTTTTTGTCACTATCATTAAACCAGTGGTATCTTTGTCTAATCTGTGAAGTATCCCTGGCCTTGTGACTCCTGATAATGTGGGTAAATTTTGATATTTTGATACCAAAATATTTGCTAAAGTGTCATTCTCATCCACTGTGTTAGGATGTACAGATAAGTTCTTTGGTTTATTAATAACCAATATATCATCATCCTCATGCACTATGTCCAACTCTTTATCATGACAAGGCTTCAAATTAGAAGGCTTGGATACAGTTTCTATCTCAATAACATCATTTGTACGTACTTTTCTGGCACAATCTAACACAACCACATCATTAACATTCACTTTGCCTTTCAGTATCAAATATTGAATCTGAGATCTAGTCAAATCGCTCTCCTGAGATGATAAAAATTTATCAATTCTCGACTTATGAAAATCTTCTGAAACTTGAAATTTATATACCTTATCCAAGATGCATGCTAATATGTTGAGCCTCATTCATACATTATTATGGATTATATTTCTATATTTTGATAAAATATTAATTAAATCTTTGCATTAACCAAAGGCGTTTTATGAAACTAAGTAAACTAAATATTCTGCTAATTTTTCAATTTTTTTTGGCTATATTGGTAATCTGCTTTCAAATGTATGAAATTCTTCATGAAGGATTTGAAGCACAATATGATCTATGGAGTATTTTGTTCGTCTTGTTGTCTATAATATTTCTAGCTCTTGAAACAAAAATGCCTGCCCCAGGGTTCTTGATTGCAGCTTTTTTCCAGGTGGTCACATTAAGGCTTCACTATGTAGATGGCTTTATTATGCCAGTATACCTACTTTCTTTATCGCTATTTCTGAAGTTAATGCAATTTATCACAATAGCTGGCTATAGTTTTAAATACCTAGAAAATATGACCATACAATACTGGCAGACAATATCAATAAGAATCCTGATAGGCTATGATTTTATCCCTGGATTCTGTAGAAAATTGGTAGTCATTTCCTCCGCTATTAGCAATCCTAATGCATCTTTCATCAATGAGCTTGGGTAT
>CBFHIH010000066.1:0-4088 GCA_965655955.1 Candidatus Midichloriaceae bacterium
TATGATGTTACTTTAACGTCATATCTAATTTGAAGATCATTGGAAACTATCTTCAATTCATATAAATTTCTTGCAGCAAGTTGAATATGATGGCCTTCAGATGCAAACTTATGAGCAACCGCAAGAGCAATATCTGATTTTGCACCAATTATAAGAATTGCCTTATTTTTATTCATAGCTTTAATCTATTTGATTGTTCAGATTCTACAAAATTATTTCTAAACCTAAGGAATTGATCTTTTTCATTTTTATGAATTTGAAGATCATATTGAGCACCATTCATCATGCTATCTTTAGCAAGATAGATAGTTCCTCCCAATTCATTAACAAGATCAATAAGCTCTTTTCCAACATCTATATTTTTTTTTGTCGCCTGAAAATCTAGCGCCAATGTGAAGCCTTCTCTCGGAAATGATAGATTCTTATTACCGCAACCAAACTGCTTTAACACTGCAAGAAAGGATCCGGAAGATTGATTTTGTATTATTGATAGTATCTTTGTATATCCATCAAACGATGACTCATTTGGCAAAAGGCATTGGAATTGAAAAAACCCGTTTTTACCATACATTCGATTCCAGTCTCCAATAGAATCCAATGGATAAAAATAACTATCCCAATCTATAAGTGAATTATCTTTTTTTTTATTAAAATTAAAATAAAGTTTATTAAATAATGAAATGCTTAGCTTGTTAAGTAAAAAACTTGGAGCATTAAAAGTCAATGAAAACTTTTGTTTTTTTTGTATAGGATAAGCTTTATTTTTATTTCTAATTTCATTTTTAGCTGCATGTTCTCCTAGCATCAGGATTGATCGACCCATTGACTTGCCAGTAGCAAGACAATCAATCCATGCAACTGAATAATTTGCATCATTATGGTCATAAAAAGATTGTAATGTATCTCTCAGGTTATCATTGACTAT
This sequence comes from Candidatus Midichloriaceae bacterium, assembly GCA_965655955.1. GTDB lineage: Bacteria > Pseudomonadota > Alphaproteobacteria > Rickettsiales > Midichloriaceae > CBFHIH01. The sequence goes on from CBFHIH010000066.1 coordinate 926, forward strand.
CAATTTTTGTTTTATCCAGCCTGATTCAACTTTTTTAAGATTAATGGAGCATCTTATAATCACTCCAGTAAGCCCCATTCCCCCAACTGAACAATGGAATAGATCAGTATTTTCTGATGGTGAGCATCTGATAATTTCATTTTTATTATTAATCAAATCTATCCAATTAACATGATTCCCAAAAGACCCTTCTAAGTGATGATTTTTTCCATGGACATCACAAGCAATCGCACCGCCTAATGTTATAAATTTAGTTCCCGGAGTAACATAGGGAAACCACCCTTTTGGTAAAAAGATATCAAGAATATCAGAAAGCAACACTCCTGACTCTGCAACCAATTCACCTTTTTCTTGATTCCAGCTAATCAATCTATTCATTTTTGCCATCGTAATAGTAAGATTTTGATTGATAGAAGAATCTCCATAAGATCTTCCATTTCCTCTTGCAATATATGATTTGCTATTAGAAATAATTTCTAGCAATTGAGATTCACTATTGGGAATTAGTTCTGTTGTTTTTATTTTTGGGTATCTGCCCCATCCACTTAATACTTTCATAACTTTTTAAATACATACACTTTATCTAATCGATATTTAAGAATATAGCCTATAGACAAACCAATAATCGCGCCTGATTCTCTTGCCAAAGTGGTCCCATATAAAAAAAAGAAGAAGCTCTCCGTTCCCCAAAAAATTATTGTTGTAAAGATGCCATTAGTGGTGTACAGAAAAAATTTCTTAGAATTATTTCTTATCGAGCTATCATTATCACTAAAAATATATTTTTTATCTAAATAGTATTTGATAAATAGGCTTACAAGGGTTCCAAAAAGCAGTGCAATAAAATAATTATTCTCTATGACAAGCAAATCAAGAACCATTCTTTGGGTTAAAAGATTGAGCAATATTGCAATAACGCAGAAGAGTATATATTTAAAAACTAAATTCATATTATCTTTGTAACTAATATGACGGCAATAAATCCCAGAAGAGATAAATAACTAGTCTTAGATTGCAAAGCATATTTAACTGGATCGTCATCCACCTCATCTCTTTCAACCTTAAATAGAGTATCAAGAATCCAATATAGTAAGATCCCAGGGATAAACCAAAATATTTTTGTTTCATCAATGAGGTTCTGGGCTTGCTGAGATTCAATATACAAACAAATAACTAAAACAGATATGAGGCCTGAAAAATAGCTTAACTGACTTACAAATGAAATATCTGAAAACTGATAACCTCTCCCTGGAACTAAATTAGTTTTAAGTTTTTTTAGCTCAATCCATCTTTTTACAGCCGCAAGAAATAAAAAAAAGAAAACAGAGAATGTTAATAGCCAGTTAGAAATACTTATTCCAATAAGCACCCCACCTGATATTAATCGCAAAAGATATAAATATGAAAGGGTAAAAATATCTATAATGGGTATCTTTTTTAAATACTTTGAGTATGCGAATGTAGAAAAAGCATATAGCATTAAACACTGTTGAAATGGTTCTGAAAGACCCGATGAAAACACAATCCCAAAAATTATTAAGACGCAAAAAATAAAAAATCCCTGAAAGATTGACAGAGATCCAGATGCAAATGCTCTATGTTTTTTTGAATGATGATTTCTATCATTTTCAATATCGAAAACATCATTCAGAATATAAAAGGCTGAAGCAATCATCGAGAATGAAAAAAAACCACTTAATAAAACCTTAGCCAAGCTAAATAATGGCTGAAGGGCCAATATTGCAGGAAGAAATAGTAAGATATTTTTTATCCATTGGTGAATTCTTATTGTCTTAAGTATTTCTGTAATTATGTTGGTATCTTTATTTTCAATCACTTCTATGGAACTATTAATTTTTTTAACTTTGCTTATTAAATACTGAGAAGGGTTGACTAAGATACATTTTTGAGCTCTCTTCCAGATAACTAAATCATAAAAAGAATCACCAACATATATAAATGCTTTGTGATTAGCTAACTCTTGAATTTTACTTAGCTTGGTCTCTGATTTTAGATTCACTATGTCTGAACCATAACAACCATCAAAACAATCTAAAAATTCTCCAATACTATAAACAGCATTGGAGTACGTTGCTGAAATTAAATAAACCTTTTCATCTGGATTTTGTTTTTTCCAATCATAAATAAAATCTATAACTTTTTGGTTATATGGTAAATTTGCTACAGAAATATTTGACTTCTCGTATAGTAGTTTTTTTATGCCGGCCTTTCCCTTGGTTAAATAAATGAATAATGAGATAAAAGGAGCATATAAATTATGAGAAAAATAATAAATGAAAGACTCAAATAAATAGTCCGTTTTAATTAAGGTTTTATCTAGGTCTACAAATAACATAACTACATTTTAACTTATAAATGAAATGCTATAGTGGCAGAACTTTACAGCAATGTTAACAGCAAAGACGAAGGAATGCGTCTTTACAACAAGTTTACAACGTTAAAACAGCGTAGGAATGGGTGTTTACAACAACTTTACAACAGCGAAAACTCAGTAACTATGTGGCTTTCAGCCGATGTTACTACTCCCACTCAATAGTTGCTGGTGGTTTGCTTGAAATGTCATAAACCACCCTACTGATTTCCTCTAACTCATTGACGATACGATTTGAGACATGAGCTAAGAATTCATATGGAAGTTTTGACCAAGTAGCGCTCATAAAATCTACCGTCTCAACTGCCCTTATTGCTATAACATCTGCATATCTCCTCTCATCCCCAACAACACCAACTGATTTAACTGGTAGATATACACAGAATGCTTGGTTGACTTGATCATATAACCCACCCTTAACTAATTCTTCTATGAATATTGCATCCGCATTTTGAAGGGTTAAAACCTTCTCTTGAGTAATCTCTCCTAAAATTCTTACTCCTAATCCTGGCCCTGGAAATGGATGCCGATTTAGCATTTCCAGTGGAAGCCCTAACTCAGACCCCATTTTTCTGACCTCATCTTTAAACAAATCTCTAAGAGGCTCAACTAATTCCATTTTCATATCAGCAGGAAGGCCTCCAACATTATGATGAGACTTAATGACTCTGGCTTCTTTTGACTCGGATTCAGACGATTCAATGACATCGGGATAAATAGTGCCTTGTGCTAAAAATTTAATTTCATCGTTTAATTTAGCAGCCTCATTAT
>CBFHIH010000067.1:0-4043 GCA_965655955.1 Candidatus Midichloriaceae bacterium
ATGATATAGGTGCTTGCAGAAGCAATTCCAGCATATGATGCAATAATTATAACAGCCTTCCATTTTTGGCACAGTATTTCTTGCATCGGAAATCTTTTTATCTGATTCTGACGTTTCAGTTCTTCAAAGATAGGAGTTTCTGTGGCTTGAAATCTTATGATGAGTCCTATCAAACCCATAAATCCACCTAAGAAAAAACCATATCTCCAAGTTAAATCCGTTATTCCTACAGTATGATCTATTATCATGCCGACAATAATGGCCAATAATGTCCCAACAACATTGGATGCCATGATAACGCTTCCCATCAAGCCAGTGCTTTTATCCTTTAGATGTTCAAGGATAAAGACTGCAGATCCGGCCCCTTCCCCTCCTATACACATACCCTGAAACATCCTGATTATTGTCAAGATAATTGGTGCAGCCATTCCTATAGTTTGATAGCTTGGTAATAACCCTATTAATATAGTAGAGGTCCCCATGCCTATAATAGAGATAGTCAGTGCTTTTTTTCTGCCAAATTTGTCTCCTATATGACCAAATACAATACCACCAATTGGCCTCATGAAAAATCCAACTGCAAATATTGAAAATGAAAATAAAAGCTGGACATAGGGATTGAAATTGGGGAAGTAAAGACGTGCAATGATTTCGGCAAACACCGCATATATCCCAAAATCATAGTACTCAACTATATTGCCAACTATTGCTGGAAATATTACTTTTCCTTTGTTCATTAATTAGTTATCTTTGGATGTTTGAGGGGGAAGAAAATCTTTCTTCATCTCTTTTTTAGGATCATAAGGCGTTGTAGGAAGGTCTGAGGTTTTTGATTGAGTGCTTTTAGACGCGTTTGATTGAGGGTTGTTATTGGCGTTATTAATATTATCTAATAATCTTTCAAAGTTATCTAAAGATTTACCAAGCATTTTTATTTCACTGAGCTTCACTGTCTTGTTACTATTTGCAAATTTTGCAACTGTTTCACCATTTGGCATTTTTACAATATTATCGATTGTACCTGTAACATAGGTGGACATATCTTTGATTTCGTTCCCTTGCATGTCAATGGCTTTTAATGAAAAGCTATAGGATCCATTATTAGCAAATTTTTGGGCGCCTTTCTCAGTAGGTGGCAATCCATTTTCATCCGTTATTGTGCCATCCCATATAAATTTCTGCATTCCTTTGCCATTAGGCAGCTTATCTGATATAGAGGTTATTAATTTACCGTCTCCACCATACACTTCAAATGTAACTTTTTTAACAGTGACAGGAAGATCATAGTAAACTTCAGCAGATTTATGTATATCACCAGATAAATTGAGTATGGAACTCTTATATGTAGTTTCAGTGCCAAGAAGTGAAGAGGCGTTTGTTAAATTATGCTGATTCTTCAAATCTTCGCAATACTGCTTGATATCATAGAGATTACTGGTATTTTGAAAAGAAAGCATGGTGCTAACCAGCTCTGAATGGTCAGTTTGTGAAGTTGGGTCTTGGTTCTTAAGCATTTCGGTGAACAAAATGCACAAATCTCTTTTCTCTTTCTCAATATCAGAAAGTTTGTTTTTTTCTACCGGTTTATCATTTTCCCAAAAAGGCTTAGGTTTTTGAGCGTTAATTACACTTCCTGTCATAAATACCAAGCAATAATTAACGAATTATACAATCAGATTTACTTTCCCGTCAAGTGAGAAAGATCTACAATCAACAGAAAATGAATTGATGGAAGGTATTTTGATGGCTGAGGCTGATTTTAGAAAATTTTGCGACCTTGAATTTTCTTTATCATCAGAAAAGCTCTTATATTGAAAATTCAGATTTGTCTGCATTTCTGAGTTTTTTGTTAAATCACAGAACTCCTCTTTACTTTTTTGTAATAACTCAAAGGTAGAAATTTTATCGGCAAAAATAGTGATTTCTTTAATGTTGTTCTTGCCTGATTCTACATTGATTTGAATTTTGCCTAATTCTCTTGGCTCGAGATTGATAGATATCTTCTCTTTCCCTTCTTTAACTATATCCATAAGAGCAACTTTCACCTGCTCTGTGCATTTTTCAGAAAGCGTTGAAGTTCTAAAGTCTATAGATGTTTCAATGTTCTCTTGTTTGATATAAAAAGGAGCATCTTGTTGAAATCTTTGGTCAAAGCTGAAGCTTTCTGATTCTGTATCATAAGAGAGCTTGTCAATATTTCTAATGTCAACACTTTTAGATGAAGGGTTAAAGCTCATTATTTCGTCTGAATTAACATCCAGATTGAAGTTTTGCGTAGGAAGCTTTAGTTCCTCTGGAACAGTGATAACGGCTGAATTTATGACTTCATCTTGTGACATAACATCTTGTGGTATGATAAAGTCAGCTTTCCCCAAATGTTCTGGGAGATCTGGTATCTCTTTTTTTGTATCAAGAGAGTTGTTTTCGCTTGTATAAGAAACTGTTGCCTGTAGGTTATCTACCGAAATATCAAAAGTTTTTCTTGGACTTTCGGTTGTATCTAATGTGAGATCGGATAAAAATAATTGACTACCAATTTCGTTGTCAAAAGATATGTTTTGATTAATTGTGTCATCAATGTCGTCCATTGCCAAAATATCTTGCTCTAAAAACTCAGTTATTTCTTGGAAAAATAATCCAGCCTCAGAATCCACTTTTTCATCATGTGAAATATTAGTGCCTTGTAAAGTTTGCGATATTAATTGAGTTTCCATTGCAAAAAAATGTTTATATATCTTAGCAAGCAAATATCATGCCAAAAATTGTTAGTTATATAAATAATCTTCTATGTTGGCAATAGGCGTGGTGGAGTTTTTTTATGATTGTGAGACTTTGTGTACAGAAGCAGCACATTCTAATAGTGGGAAGGTTCGCTTGATGCTAGAATGTGCTACACAACTTTCGCATCCCTTACTACTTAAATTAAGCTTATATGATAAGAAGAGCGTTTGCAACTATAAATTTTAAATTTCTTCAAGAATAAACCTTGGGTAGTATGATGGTAAGAAGATTAGTTGTGATGCGAGAATATATCATGTTCAAGCCATCCTAAGATGTCAAGATGAGCCCTTGTTGGGATGAATCCAAAGCACTTTTGGGCTAACCATAAGCGATTTTCTCTGGTTAACATTTTGTTAAGTATATCTCTTAATTTGTGTAAATAGAGGACATCTGTTGCCGCATAAACCAGTTGCTCTTTTGAGAGAATTTCAGCTCCCCAATCAGAAGATTGTTGCTGTTTGGATATTTTTATTTTTAGTAATTCATAGCATAGATCTGAAAGGCTATGATTCGAGGAGTATGTTCTGGCAACTTTTGATGCAATTTTTGTGCAATATATATTAGAAATTTCTATATTTAGAAATTTCTGCAATATTGCCACATCAAATCTTGCGAAATGGAATATTTTTTGTTTTTCAGATAATAGCAATTTTTTTAGATTGGGTGCAGAAAAATCCTGATTCTTAAAATGCACAACGTGAACGACCCCTGAGCCATCTGAAAGTTGCGCGACGCATAAGCGATCCCTGTGATTATTTAGTCCCATTGCCTCTGTATCAACCGCCAAATCACCCTCAGAGAGGTGGGCTTCTAAGCTTTTTGGTATGTCGTCCTGATGGTATGTGTACTTCACCTTAGGCTTGCTTTGCTTTGAATTTAGGATTCTTTTTGTCTATTACGTAAATTCTGCCTTTGCGCTTGATTAACTTGCAAGTTAATCCTCTTTTTTTCGCAGATTTTAATGAGGAAAGTATCTTCATTTTGCATATCAGATTTATTTGTACTAATGTGTATATTAATTTCTTTGAAATCACAAGTAATTATTGATAAATGAGCATCGAAAAATTAAATTCATCCAGATTCCGTCTAGAAGATCTAGTGCACAAGATAGATAGCGATGCAAATATTATAGGAGACCTTTCTTTAGAAATTAAAGGGATTGCAAGCTTAACTAATGCAAAAGAAGGCGATATAGTGTTTTTTAATCACTCAAAATACACTCAAGATTTGGTTGATTCATCTGCCTCTGCATGTGTTGTTAA
>CBFHIH010000068.1:0-4024 GCA_965655955.1 Candidatus Midichloriaceae bacterium
TTTGCTATTTCTTCAGCGTTAATCACTGCAGCTGGTAATTCTATCATTGTGCCAATTTTGTATTTCACGACTCTTTTTTTATCTGTTTGAGAGGCAACATTATCAATAATTTTTTTTACAAATAAAAATTCTTCTGGGGTCATGATCAATGGTATCATTATTTCTGGTTTAACTTCATGTCCCTCGTTTATAAGTTGTATAGAGGCATTTATGATTGCTCTTATTTGCATTTCGTAAATTTCAGGATGTGTGATAGCAAGCCTGCATCCTCTATGCCCAAACATAGGGTTACATTCTTTGATGATCGATATGCGATTGCGTAATGTTTGGATATTGATCTCGGAAATTAAAGAAAATTGCTCTATTTCTTTTTCTTGCGGTAAAAATTCGTGAAGTGGAGGATCTAAAAGCCTGATTGTTAAGGGTAGATTGCCCATTGCTTTAAATAGTGTAACAAAATCATTTGTTTGGAAACTCTCAAGTTTTTGCAAAAGATTTTCCTTCTCTTCCCCCGAATCAAGGAAGATCATTTTACGAAAAACATTGATTCTATTTGTATCAAAAAACATATGCTCCGTTCTGCAAAGACCTATGCCTTCTGCATTATAATTTTTTGCAATAACTGCATCTGCTTCTGTTTCTGCATTTGCAAAAATCTTTAATCTTGAATTCTTTTCAGTAACCTTAAGAAGTGTTTGTAAATAGTTGTCTGACTTTAGATGTATTGTATTAACCTTGCCTAGAAATATTTCTCCTGTTAAACCATTGATTGTTACTTCATCTCCTTGATTTAATTCTTTTCCTGAGATCAGTAATTTTTGATTATTATCATCAATTGTCAACGATAAAACACCAGTGATGCAGGCTTTACCCATCCCTCTAGCCACCACTGCAGCATGTGAGGTCATTCCTCCTTTGGCTGTGATGATACCAAGAGAAGAGTGCATACCATCTATATCCTCAGGGCTTGTTTCCATCCTAACTAAAATCACATTATCATTTTTGGATAAAGCGACAGCATCTTTAGAAGAAAATGCAATTTTTCCAGAAACTGCGCCAGGAGATGCTGGAAGACCTTTGGCTAACAAGATCTTGTCAGCTTTTGGATCAATGACGGGGTGTAGAATTTTTTGCAGTATATCAGGTGTAATTCTTGACAAAGCTTCTTTTTCGCTTAACAGACCTTCCTCCATCATATCTAAAGAATTTTTTAGATGTGCCTGCGCTGTTCTTTTGGCACTTCTTGTTTGAAGTATCCAGCATTTTCCATCCTCAATGGTGAATTCAACATCTTGGACATCTTTATAATGATTCTCTAACTTTAATAATATATCTTTCAATTCTTGATAGATATTTGGTAATTTTTTTTCCATAGAATAAGAATCATCAAATATACCACCATTATTCGAGTATTTATTAATAGGGAAGGGGGTTATTGAGCCAGAAACTATATCTTCTCCTTGTGCATTGAGGAGATATTCTCCAAAAATATTCTTGTTACCATTTGATGGATCTCGTGTAAACACCACTCCTGTTGCGCTATTATTATTTTTATTGCCAAAAACCATGGATTGGATATTTACAGCTGTTCCATAAGAAACATCAATATTGTTTATTTCTCTGTATTTAACAGCTCTTTTAGAATGCCAAGAGTCAAATACAGCCTCTATCACTTTCCATAATTGATGCTCTAAATCATTAGGAAAGGCTTCTCCTGTATGGCTTTCAATGATATTGAAATACGACTGGATTAAGTCCTTGATTTGGTTGGTTGTGAGAGCATTGTTGGGAGAGCTTTCTTTTTTTCTGATAAATAGCTCTTCAAGAAGATTCTTGTTAATGCCCATAACAACAGATGAATACATTTCAATATACCGTCTGTAGCAATCATAAGCGAAGTAATCGCCATATTTTTTAGCAAGACCCACAACAGTCGATTCGTTGATTCCGAGATTTAAGACTGTTTCCATCATCCCAGGCATTGATATTTCAGCTCCTGATCTAACAGAAATCAGTAGAGGATTGTCTTTGTCGCCAAAACCTACCCCTAATTCTTTCGCTAAATTTGATAAGTGTATCAAAACCTCTTTTTTAAGAAATTCTGGTAATACTTTTTGAGTTTCAGAAAATAGAGAGCATGCTTTAGTGGATATTGTGAATCCAGGAGGGATATTAATTCCTATTTTTGACATTTCAGCCAGAGCAGCTCCTTTGTTGCCCAACAAAGACTTATTCGCTGCACTGGTACAATTTTCTTTTCCAAATGAAAATATGTAGTCAGCGTTATTCATTGTCTGATGATTTTTCCTCTAATATCTCTAATTTGTCGGAATTGTTATTTTTAATATCAAAAATTTTTTTCTTTATTTCTTCAGATATAATAGGATGTTCTTTCAGATATTTTTTTGCAGTTTCTTTTCCTTGCCCTATCTTTTCATCTTTATAGGAATACCAAGATCCTGATTTTTCTATTACCTCAAGCGCAACTCCAATATCTATCAATTCACCTTCTTTAGAGATTCCTTCTCCATACATAATATCAAATTCTGCCGTTCTAAATGGTGGGGCCACTTTGTTTTTCACTACTTTGACTTTGGTGCTACTTCCCACAACTTCATCTTTTTCTTTGATCGAAGATGCCTTACGAATTTCTAGCCGCACTGAAGAATAAAATTTTAGCGCATTTCCACCCGTTGTTGTTTCTGGGTTGCCAAACATCACGCCTATTTTCATTCTTATTTGGTTGATGAATATAAGGACACAATTTGATTTTGCAACATTAGACGTAAGCTTCCTTAAAGCTTGGCTCATCAACCTAGCTTGCAATCCCATATGACTGTCACCCATGTCACCATCTATTTCCGCTCTTGGCACCAGTGCCGCAACACTATCAATAATCACCAAATCAACTGCTCCAGATCTAACTAAAGTGTCTGTTATCTCAAGAGCTTGTTCGCCAGAATCAGGTTGTGATAAAATAAGATCTTCTATTTTAACTCCTAATTTTTTAGCATAAGATCTATCAAAAGCATGCTCTGCGTCAATAAATGCACATTTCCCCCCTTTTTTCTGACATTCTGCGATGGCGTGAAGAGTAAGTGTAGTTTTCCCAGAGCTTTCAGGGCCATATATTTCTATCACTCTCCCTTTGGGGTATCCTCCTATGCCAAGAGCTATGTCCAAGCCTAATGATCCTGTGGGTATGCTGTCAATATTTTCATTTTGTGATCCGTCAAGCGTCATCACAGCGCCTTTGCCGTAAGCCTTTTCTATTTGTTTTAATGCTGCTTCTAAAGCTCTTTCTTTTTCCATGATAATTTTTTATTCCAAGAGTGTTACTCGAAGTATAAGTAAACAACAGCATCTTGCAACAATTTTTTTATTAAACCTCTCCTTCGAAGCCTGGTTGAAATACCAGCCCTCCAGCCCCAACAACCACTCCCCCCATTGGATGGTTGTTATTATGTATTTCAGGTGACATTGCCTCATGATAAAGAGGTGGGAAGCCAAAGGCAATTAAAAGATCAGCAACAAATCCCAAACCTAACCCTATCACTGAAACACAATTTATCTCAGCACTGCTTAAATCTGTGTATGCAAAAGCAACACGTGTTAAAATACCTCTGAAGAAGCGACATTAAGCATTGAAAATGCTTGAGTTTTTTGGCAGATCTTAATTTTTTCACCGGCATCCGTAAGACCCCTTGTCTTGTAGCAGTAATAAAATCTGCTTATTTCCCCTATGATTGGCATCATAAAAAAATTAGCACCTCCCAGAAGCCAAGGTGAAGGCTCTGCTAGATTCAAATCAAAAAATCTGCTTTGATCTTCTCGATCTACAGTTGTGTTATTAGATCTTAACAAAGCAGTATCATGACCCATCACACCCCCATGTTATTAACATGCCAATAAATATATAACAAACGATAGGCTTTCGCAATATATTCTGGGAGTGTTGAAAAATAAGGAGTGGATGGAGTATAATCAAAGAGAATGAAAGCAAAAAAGATATGTCAGAACAAAT
>CBFHIH010000069.1:0-3666 GCA_965655955.1 Candidatus Midichloriaceae bacterium
GTTTGTGATAATTTCCACCAAAATGAAGGTGTAGCATCATAAAAACCTAAAGGATTTTGGAATCCTTCAGAAACTCGCAACTGCTCTGAAACTTGAACTGTGTTTTTGGATATTTCATTACAGCTCAACAGCAGACATTGTAAAAGTACTATGCATATGATGTTAATTCTCATCGATTTTTATGCTATCATATTTAAAAATTCATAGTTTTTTAATACCTTCAATTTTATTCTTCATTAATATGCTTTAAACGCAAAAGTGCTTCCAAATAATAGTAATCTGCATAATTGATAGGTACATTAATCTCTCCATTTCTAGGAAAATTACCAACGCTATGCTCTAATATAAATCCGCCATTTTCACCAAATTCAGAAAAGTATGCATCAGAACTTAAAGACTTCAATATATTTTCTGCTAAGTCCTTATAATCTGTGTTTTTGGTATAGGTATATAGTTCTAAATATGCTGAAGCATAAACAGCTGCAGCAGATGCGTCTTTGTACATAATGGCTTTGTCTTTTACATCAAAATCCCAAATTGGCACAAAATCTTCTGGTAAATTTGATTTTACAAATGCAGCAACATTTTTGGCTTGTTCTAAATATTTAGGGTCTTTTGTATAGCGATAACACATAGTATAACCATATAAAGCCCAAGACTGCCCTCTTGCCCAACTGCTTTCGTTATGTAAACCTTGGTGTGTTAGTTTTTTAAATACAGACCCATCTTCTGGATTGTAATCTACAACATGCCAAGTACTGTAATCATCTCTGAAATGATTTTTCAGTGTTGTATTGGCGTGATTAATAGCTATGTTTTTGTATTTATCATCTCCAGTTAAAATTGAAGCTTCAAATAGCATTTCTAAATTCAACATGTTGTCTATAATTACAGGAAACGTCCATCTATCTTTACCAAAATCCCAACTTTTAATACAACCAACAATGGAGTCATAACGAGAAATTAAAGATTCTGAAGCATCGATAACGACTTGTTTGTAGTCTTCGTTTTTGGTTAATTTATAGCCTTCTCCAAAAGAACAATAAAACATAAAGCCCAAATCGTGGGTTGTATTGATATCTTTGGCATCAATAAATAGATTTTGAAAATGGTGTGCGCCTTCTTTCCATTTTGCATCTTGTGTATGCTCATATAATTTCCAACAAGCGCCTGGAAAAAAACCTTGCGTCCAATCCATCTTTCGTTTTGTCCAATCTATATTTCCGTGTTCATCAAGACTCCTTGGTATTTTATTTTCGGCATAGGATGAATCTAATAGCACCGAAAATTGTTTTTCAGCTTTTTCTAATGTTGTATCGACATCAAAATCTTGATTTTTACAGGAGCTCAATCCTACTAAAACCGTTAACAAAATAATTAGTTTCTTCATTTTTTATATTTTCAATCGTTTATCTTTTGTTCGTTATTTATTCTGTTTTTATTGATTCTTTTAAATCATAAATATCTTTTCTTATTTCATTCAGTTCTCCTACAATTAAGTAATAATCAAACTCATACACTGTATTTTTATTAAATGTAGCTGGATGTATTGGAGCCATATAAGAGGTTGCCCTGTGATGCGCTTCGTAACCTGGTTCTCTAGACATGCCTGCTAAAAAATTGGTGCATTTTGGAGAATAAACTCCCATTCCCCATAAATCGTCATTTACAAAAGCCATCCAACTTTCGGTAACCATATTATTCTTATATTTTCCCCAAAAACCACTGGTTAAGTTGACCACTTTTGGATTATTAACTGGTTCTCCTGTAAAAGGCTTATCACCAAAATAAGAATATAAATTGTTTAAAGCGGATATTGGATATACTGCTGGTAACTCTTGGTTGTGCGTTTTTCCTTCGCCATAAATAGAATCTGTTCTGTGGCAAGTGAGTTTATTTTGAACTTTAACGACATTACCTTCTAAAGTTGTCCATTGTTCCATAATAGCTTCTGCTGCTTTGTTTTTCATATCCCAAAGCATAGGAATACATTTTACATACAGCGTATTTCCTTCTTGCTTGTATTCTAGAATTTCTGCTCGGTTACGATAGCAATCGCCAACCTGAATGGGATTCCAAGACCAAGGAGACCAAGCTCTTTTTTGACCTTCTTTTTGTCTATTGATAATCTTGCCTCCATAATACGATTGTTGAATGTATCTGCCTTCATCATGAACGTTTACAATATTTCTATCCACATCTGATTTAGAAATGTAAGCAATGGCTCCTCCTCTTCTTAAATCTAATTTTAAACGAAGCTCGTTATTACTTAATTCCATAAATGTGGGAATGGTAGGATTTATCAATCCATAAGCCTTCCTTACATTATTAAAAAATAATTGTTCTTCGCTCAAATCGTTCCGAGATTTACAATAGGCTTCTAAAATTTGAACTGAGTTATCGTAGTTTCCTCGTAAACTAGACAGAGGCCAATTGCTACCAAATAACACTCGATTTGGACCAAAAGCCTCAAGATTAGCATCCAATAAAGGTTTGTAATATTTTAGTTTTTTAGGAGCTTTATTTTTTCCAGAAAGGGAATGAAGCGCAGAAATTTTCATAAATACGTTTGGAAAAGATGCTACTTTTTGAAGTGCTTTTTTGTAATTTTCTTCATTTTGCAATATACCATTTTTTAATTTTCCACCTCCAAAATGATTGACTAAAATATGCATATTTGGATATTTTTTAGCAATGGTCGCTACATGTTTTAACCCATTCATTTCGAGTACTAAATTACGTTTATCTAATTCTCTTAATTGTTTTAAAACTTCAGGATTTGAAAAATCCAATCCTTTATATCTTGGACGAACACCTGTAAACTTGGTATTCTTTTTTAAAGCATCTAAATCACTTTTAAAATGAACATCTAAAGGATTTAAGTTTACTGTAAACCCGAGTATGTTATCAGATTCGCTAGCTATTTTAGATAACCAAAAATTATCTTCTCTTCTAGCGCTTGCTTCAACAAGATATGCATAATTAAACCCTGATGAATTGGCTACCTCTAAAAATTCTTTTTGTAAATGCAGACGAAATAAATCTGGTTTACCCTCCTTTTTTTTGTTATTTAGGAATGTATAACTGCCTTCACGATTCGTATCGTATAAATGAATATGTGCATCTATTCGTATCTTTTTTTGTTGCCCATAATTGGAAACATTACACAGGAAAATCCAAAGAAAACATAACAATAAACGCATTTTCTATTTTTTAGTTTTTACTCTTCTTTTAACTACTCGTAAACCTCCTTTTTGTATTCCTATTTCTTCAGGATGATATTTTTCTGGGTCGAATGCAGGATTTGCAATTGGCACGACAGCTTTTGCATCTTTTAAATGTGCTTCAATTATGGCATCTAGTTGCTTTACTTTTTCTGGATATTTTCCTGCAAGATTGTGTACCTCTCCAATATCTTGCTTTAAATTGTATAAAAAATATTGGTGTGCAAAATCTTTTCCGTTGTGAAACACTCGAATGAGTTTCCAATCGTCTTCATGAACAGAAACTGATGGTGGTAACCAATTTGGTATTTTTGGTTGATGTGGAAAATAGGTGATGATTGCTCCTCTATCTTGATCTTCTCCTTGCAGTGCTTTTGTAATATCTACGCCATCAATTTTGTGTTTTTTTGGTAATTGGATTCCTAGTTGATTCAATATTGTT
>CBFHIH010000070.1:0-3650 GCA_965655955.1 Candidatus Midichloriaceae bacterium
TAGAAGGTGCAAAAAGGAGGTTGTTGCAGATCACTACAAGACTTGATGAAATTAGTGAAAAGTTAGACGATGGCAACGAAAATAAGTATGACGATGAGATGGAGCTAATTCAAAGTATTGAAAGAAAAAGGGCGAATTTGAAGTTAGAAGAAGAGAAAGTTAAGTTACTAAAACGAGCAAGCTTACAGATTAGAGAACGAGGTGATTTTGGGGAAATAGGAAGTGATAAGGCGAAACAAGCCCACACATACATCACATTATTGCTGCATGATGAGTTATTAGAGGATTTTGCCAGGCTCGTTTATAAATCTACGAATCAAAAAAAGGTGCAAGATACCAGTATAGGAGAGTTGTATAGGGTATATAAGCAAATTGAAAAATGGGTAGCTCAGGAGGGGTTTTTAGAGCGATTAGTTGAAATGAAAGGGGAAACAGCCTCTGAGATAATTGGTGTGCAATTATCTAAAAGATTGTTGGATATATCAAGGAGAGTTCCAGAAGGTGCGCCAGATTATTGCAGCGTGACAGAAGGGTTGAGGAATTTAAAAACATTCTTGAAAGACAAGCTGGAATATATTGTGCATTCAGAAGCAGAAAGGAGAAAAAAAGAAGCAGAGAGTGGAATTGAAAATGAAGATGTAATAAGTAAAAAATTACAAGCTAAGGTAAATGCAAAGTTAAAAGAGATTAAGGAGCTAGATGAAAAAATTGAGCAAAAAACCAAAGAATTATTAGAGAAAGAACAAGATATAAAAGAGAAGGAAGAAAAATTAAAAATTTTGAAATCAAATGTAGAGAAACAAGAGGAGGAAATTAGGCAAGAAAAAGAAGAATTAAAAGAAGAGTTGGCTGCGAAGGAGGCAGAATTAGCTGCGATATCGGTATCTAGCCAAGATCACGATGGAAGGACATCATTACTTGGAAAGATGATTGGGGATGTTAAAGATAGACTATCTACATTGGGAAGGAAGAAAAAGGCAATTTATGACAATCTAGAAACAGCGAAGAAAAAATTAGAATCCGCAATTAAAGAAAGAGATAAGATAGAAGCTGAAAAATGTCAGTATGAGAGTGATAAACAATCAAAAGAAAAAAATTTAAACGACTTGCAGCAGGGAGGTAAGGGGCTTGAAGCATGGTTGCGATTTCTCGAAGCAGTATACAAGGAATTTAAAGAAAATCGTGCATTGTTTCAAAAACGTTCTGAAATCAATAAAAAACTTTGGTCTGCTGAGACCCTAAGCAAGAAATATGAAATATTAATAGCGGAAGAGGAATTGAGTAAATATGCAAGTGATGAAGTTGAAAGAGAAGCAGCTAAAAATGATGCAATCAGAAGAGAGGGGCTGGAGATTGCACTTAAAAAGATGATAGGAGATCCGAGCATATCTTTTAGTCGTGATGCTGATAATCAATCAGTCATCGAAGTTGTGGGAATTAATCTAAATTATTCTGATGTGGAGGATACACTAAAAAAGCATATAGGGCAGGAGTTATTTAGTTTAAGGCTTAAAATAGGTGATGATGGTAAATTGACCACAATTGATGATGCAAGATTTGGAGAATTATTATTCCCTACCTCTGGGGTTTCGGAAGAATTGCGTGATCTGATAGATAGGAGTCTAAAAGCGAGATATTTAATTAAGGATGCAGCAGGGTTGTCTCGTGGCAAAATAACGGCTGAAGCAGTAATAGAGGGTAAGGGTATGTTAAAATCCCTTAGAGCACTTGATGTATTGAGAGATTTGCAAATAGATTATGCTGAGGTGCTTAGAACATTTGGTATAACAATTAAGATAGTAGCAGGGTGTGATTTATACGTAGATAAAGAAAATATAAATCTGTGCGGAATCGGTGTTGCTATGGTGGCGGGACGAGATATAGTCTTGCCTGAAGGTTTTAAGTTAGATACCTCGGGGAGAGATGCTAAGAAGTTTTCGATAGATCAAGCTTATGGGGAAAGCGGTTCTGCAAGTAAGTTAAGGGCGGGACGTAGCGGCGTTGATGGATTTGATGGACTAAGTGGTGATAATGGTGGACATGTATATATTAAAGCAGAAAGGAAAGTAGTTAATTTAGACAAAATTGCAGCTTTGCATACTAGTGGTGGGAAGGGTGCAAATGGCCAAAAAGGAGGGCAAGGTCAAAAAGGAGGAAATGGTTTAGATATAGGAGATGCTGAAGCAGAGGATTTTGGAACATGTATATTTAACCCAGGTTTTTCAGTAGCCTTCTCCAGAATACCTGGGCAAAAGCCAACGGGTAGTGATTTTACTAAGTATAGTGATACATTTACTGTAGATGGTGAGAAAAGCGGGAATGGTGGTAATGCAGGAAGAGCAGGATTTGGAGGTCAAGGTGGCTATAAGGGGCAAATTAAAATACAAGATAGCACGAGTCAATTAATAGGCCAGAAGGATAAGCTTGATTGCAGTGATGATCTTAAAGAATTGGTAGAGCTTCTGGTGCAAGGTAAAAAAATCACATCGAATCAAGGAGAAGAAGGCAGCCTAGCATCTATTGATGTTAAAGGTGGAGAAGCAGGAGAGCCTGGCACATATGGATGTGATCATGTTATTATCATGGATGGGGTTTTCGCAAAGAGAAAAAACGAAAAAGGGGATTACTCTAATTATCTATTAGAACGTCCTGATGGTCTGAGATATCTCATTAGTTATGATTTAAGTAAAGAACAAGTAAAAGGCATTCATGAAGATCCGGAATTATATGCTAAGAGATCATATTCATTCGCTGCAGTCTCTGTAGCAACTTCTGTAGCAGCTGCTGGTTCTGCCGCTTATTTTGCATCCTGGGGATTGTTTTCATATGCAAATTCTGCCGTTTTATCTTGGTGTGGTTTTTCACCATTTACAGCTTGGCAAGCTTGTGCAGCTACATCTGCAGTTTCTGCAAGCGCTGCAGGAGGTGTAGGGGTACATAGAATATATGCAACCTTTAGAGGGCTTCAAAGTGAATCTGGAGTTAGATCTGGGAGAGAAAGTGTGAATAGATATGAAGTGAGGTTTGATAATAGATATTGCGATAAGCCACCACTTCGTGAGGAAAGTGAAACCAGACATAATCCTAGAAAAGATGATAAAAGTAAAGGGAGAAAAGGGGAGGACAGCAGAACAAAAGAGGTGAGTGAAAGGGAGGAGCATTCTAAATCTAAGGAAAAAGACAATATGTTTGCTAAAGCGTTTGAAGTAGCACGCCTTCATAATAAAATGATGGAGGCGGCTAAAGACGGAGATAAGGATGCAGTTATTGAGGGAGTAACAAGGGAGATAGAGGAAAATAAAAGAAGAGCAGATGAGGCCAGTACTAAATTTAAGGAAATGACAGTTGTTGTAGACAGAATTTCTGGAGAACTTGCTACGCTAGAGAAAGATGTGCAAAATAAAGATGAGCAAAAAAGAAAAATAGAAAGTGAAGCAGAGAAGATAGAACAGTTATTAAGTAAAACAAGATCTGATTTGAGCCAAAAGGAGAGTGAGTTATTAAATGAGGTAGAGCAATATATTGCAAAGGTTCAAAGAGAGTTATCACTAAAAATAGATGTAGATTTTAAAAGAATAGATGTTCGTTCAAGAGAGGAGTTATTAAGTCGTCTAGATGGTGTTTATCGTTCAGTTAGGGATGAACTGGGA
>CBFHIH010000071.1:0-3595 GCA_965655955.1 Candidatus Midichloriaceae bacterium
CACATACTTTTGATTCAATGTCCGCTAATGTATTTTCAGGAAAATATGGAAATGTAAATCCTTTTTTATCTTCATTGATAGTCAAAGTATATTTTTGTTGCTTGTTGCAGACTATGAGTGGTGCTCCAGAAAGAAATGCCACTGGCATTAAAATTTTATTCAGGGTCAAAGATGAAAATGAATTCCATGCTGTTGGCGTTAAGCCATGTGTTTTTATGGCGACTGAAGCTGCTAACGTTTCTAAAAGAGCGCTACCTACAAAAACTCCGAAGTAAAGTTGATGATATGAGCATAATGTTTCTTTGACAGAAGAGTCTTGATTAGAAAGAAAATCTTTAAGCTCCTTAGAAGCATTGTCAAATGCTTGTTTATTTTGCTCTGATATTTTAAATTTCTCTTGCAAAGTTTTTGTTAATAACTCAGCTTTTTTTCTGGCTTTTTCAGCTTCTTCAGCTCTTTTTTCTGCCTCTTCTCTGGCTTTTTTATCTTCTTCTGATTGAGCATGCTGCGCGCTTAGATCAGGATCTCCATGAGACATTACTACATGAGCAATTTCCCCGTTTGATAATTGTATTTTTAAAACTTTATCATTAGTTCCTGGCAATACAAGGTTTGCTTTTGCAGTATCAGGTAGAGCTTTCTTTAATAGCTCTGATTCTTTTGATAATAATAGTTCCAGAATTTTTTGAGGATTATTTAATACATTTTGCCGAACTAATTCTTCTTCAACTACTTGGGTTATAGACCCTAGATGGGATTCTAACTTTTCTCTTCCTTTATTCAGTACATCTTGTAGAGCCTTGAATAAATCTGCACTGTTTTCCTTAAGAAATATCACGCCATCTTCAAGCAAGGTGGTTATTATATTAATTTGATTTGGCATGTTATAATCACCAATACGAAGCTGGATTTTAGCGATGCTTATAGGATCGTTTTCGTAATCTCTTAATTCACATAATCTCATGTATCCATATTTATCTTCTCCTGGAAGTTCCTCTTTTACATCTGTCATAAAATCTTCAGGGATTTTTGAGACAAATGAGCAAAATTTTATATGGTTTGCAAAGGTATATTCACTGTGTAATTGTTTGAGTAAATCTGTCCAAAAATCACTTCCTGACAATGAATTTTTAAAAGAATTATCTTCTTTTTTTGATAAATAAGCTTGTATTTTGTCTAAAAACTCCTCGTTGCCTTCAAAAATTAATTGTCCAACAAATTTGGATAAGCATGTACTTTGGTCTTTGTATATATCAAATTCAAATATTTCATATGGATCACTTGTTTTGAACAAGAGAATAGGTAGCTTGTGGTCATGTATTGAGCTGCATGTTGAAGTAGATAATTTTGTTCTTAAAGCGTCTATATCTTCTTTATCTGTGTAGTGTTTGTGAACATAATAAGCATTGAATTGCAATGGAGTGTTGTGAAATGATTGTAATGAAGACATATGCTCTTTATACTCATCATAAACTTCAAGACATTTCTCTCCTTTACCTTGTTTTATGCTTGTTTTGGCAATGCCGCCTAAGTATTCATTGCGACTTTTTTCATTATTTTTATATAAGTTACTAGCCATATGAAAAGCAAACATAGATGCTGTTTCTGAATCGCCATTTTTGCATAGTCCCAAAGCGAAATCATTGGCAAGGCGTTCTATGCTACCAATATCTTTGTGAGCTATAGATAAATCACGTGCTATACTCGCTGGATCAAGGTTTAATTGATGAAAAAGATCTACTCTTATTTGACTAAATTCTTCTTCAAGCTTTGTCTCTAAATCTGGGAATAATACTAAATCGGGTGATAATTCTTTTAGGCGTTGTGCAAATGATAATTCTTGAAGAGCTTTAATATAAAAGTGTTTTTGCAATCCATCAGCATTGCTTTGTAAAACATAATTTATGAATTTTGAATAATACAGTGATAACTCTTCAGGTTTTAATATAGAGGTTGTATATTCTACGTTAAATTCCCCTGTTGATGTTCTCTCTAGAGTCAGTTGAGACAAAACATTGTCCATGTTGTGAAATGTAGAAAAACGATGTGATGATAATCCTAAAGGCTCATCTATAATTTTGTATACATGGTTTTTAAATATTTCCAGTACTGACTCCTGTCCAATAGTGCGTATGTTTCCTTCTGATAACCCAGATTTATGGGCAGAATTCTGAAGAAAAACTGCCGCTGCGGCGAAATACAATGCACTTTTAGAACCTTGGTTGCTAAATCCCTTTTCTAACAAAGAGAGAGCTTGACTTTTGATTTCATTTTTGTTTAAAAGCTCTGTGTTTCTTGATGCAGTCTCTAGTTCTCTAGTCCCTGAATTTTCAGGGGTAGATGCAATTGTTATTGCTGTATTATCACTAGTCATGGCTTTATAGATATGTGTTCATATTAAGGCTGATGGGTATCAAGCACCGCATCCGATTCTGCAACAGGATTTAGTTCTGGATAAGTCCCTATCACTTCTTTTGATGCCTTTGTGTTGAGAGCAAAAACCCTCATATGTTCATAAGGTTTATTTCCTTGCTCATCTGGATGGGCATGTATTGCAGTGCATCCTTGTTTTTTGGTTGCTCGTGGTAAATGGTTAAATGCTTCATAGTCTAACTTATGTGTTTCAGGATTGTACAAACCACATTTTTGCAATGGGTTTCCTGTTCTGCTGTCAGTGTATTTTATGTTAAACATCATGTTATCAATTAACTCTCGTCCAGGATTTTTTTGAGCAAATCTTTCTATTGCTGTTTTAAATGCTTCTTCTGACAAAACTTTTGTAGATTTGGATAGCAAATCTTGCAATAATCCAGTATTTTTATACTCTGTCAATGATCTTTCCGTGCTGGCTACGGTATATTTTGAGATAAATTTGTCTAAGTCATCAAACCTTTGATTTACATCACTGTTCAAAGATGTAAAATCTTTTCCAATTTTCTTTGATTCAGCTTCATACTCAGTTTCAAAAGAAGATGCTTCAAGTTCTAAAACTTTTTTTATTGTTTTTACATTGCGAAGTAATAAAGCAGCATCTGACGTTCCTTGCTTATCATTTAAGAAGTTTAGCATTCCTTCTCTTATGAGTTTATGAGCATAATCATTTTGATAAAAGCGAAACCCTATATAAGACATTTGAAGCAATGAATCTTGAATTACTTCAGCTCCATCTTTGTGATTAAAATAAGGATCACAAAAAGCGGATTGATTTTTTTTATCTTTATATTTTGTTGCTAAATTCCTCAGTTCTTTAACTTCAGTTTCTGATATACTGCCTAAAGGATTTGAAAAAAATAACTCAGCAGTAGATTCAGATTTCATGTCTTTATCATGAAATTCATTAAACTTGTCTATGGCAGGTAGTAGCTTTTGTTGAAAATCCTCGAATTTTTTTTGGAGATTGCTACAGAACTCATGATTTTCTCTCACTTTTTTTAGCGCAATTTTGGGTGATATTTTTTTTTCTTTTAATAAGGCTTTTATATTTCGTGCATGTGTAGCTCTTAAATTTTCCTTGGCCATTTGCTCTCCTATTTAGTTAATTTTATATTCAATGATAATGAAATCCCACTCTGTTTTCTGCTTGCGTGCCAAAACG
>CBFHIH010000072.1:0-3449 GCA_965655955.1 Candidatus Midichloriaceae bacterium
TTTAGGACCTTTCACAAAAACATCACCACTCTCAATCAAAACTTTGACATCAGACGGAATCACAATGCTTTGCCTACCTATTTTTGACATATTACAACTACAATACATTACATAAAATTTCGCCACCAAGCTTCATCTTCACAGCGTCAAAATCAGACAAAAGACCTTTAGAAGTTGAAACAATCATCATCCCCAAACCTCCATAAACTTTTTGCAGATCTTTGTAAGACTTATAAACTCTTTGAGAAGGTTTAGAAACAACTTCAATTTTTTCTATTACAGGATGATCATTATAATATTTCAAAGACACTTTAATCCTTTTAACACCCTTTCTCTCCTCAAACTCCTCAAAATCTTCTATATACCCTTCATCTTTCATCAAATTCAAAAACGAGACAATAATTTTAGAATAATAAAGAATTGCAAAACTTTTTTTAACTAACTGAGCGTTTTTAATCCTGATCAAAGAATCAGAAAAAAGGTAATTCAAAGACATATCTCTACCAACTTGATTTTTTTACTCCAGGTATCATACCAAAAGCAGCCAGGCTTCTAAAGCATATTCTAGAAACTTTTGCCTTCCTTATAAAACCTCTAGACCTACCCGTTATCTCACATCTATTTCGTATTCTAGTGAAAGATGAATTTCTAGGAAGTGAAGAAAGAACCTTCTGTGCCTCATATCTCTCAACTAAACTTAAACTTTTATCATTTCGCTTAGAACGAAATTCAGAACGTTTATCTTTGTACTTATTACTTAACAAAATGACTTTTAAATTTTTTTGTATTTTACTCTTCTTTGCCATAAAACGTTATTTTTTAATTTACAAAAGGTATATTGAAGGACTCTAGCAAAAACTTAGCTTCATCATTATCATCTGTAGAAGTGACAATGGTTATCCCCATTCCTCTAACTTTATCAATTTTATTATAATCAATCTCTGGAAATATAATTTGCTCCTTAACACCCAAGGAAAAATTACCCTTGCCGTCAAATTGAGATTTATTAAAACCTTTAAAATCTCTAGATCTAGGCAAAGCTATATTAACCAACCTATCTAGAAACTCATACATCATCTTTTTCCTTAGAGTTACTTTATAACCCACCCTCATTCCTTCTCTTAACTTGAAAGCAGCTATAGATTTCTTAGCTTTCAAAATCAGTGGCTTTTGACCCGTAATAACAAAAAGATCATCATAAATCTTATCCAATACTTTAGAATCAACAACCGCTTCTTTAGCAAAAATACTTACAACAATTTTCTTTATGGAAGGAACCTCCATTTTATTTTTGAAAGAAAATTTCTTCAAAAGAGAATCGATAATACTCTTTAAATATAATTCATGCAACCTAGCTACTGTCATAACAAAACCCTTATATAACTATTCCTGTTTTCTTATAAAAACGAACCTTCCTCATATCGGCATCAACTCTATAACCAATTTTACTCTTAACCTCACTTTTAACATCATAATGCATCAAGTTAGAAACATGGATTGGCATTTCTTTAGAGATGATTCCTCCATCAGGATTAGCTTTATTGGGCTTCAAATGCTTCTTAACCACATTCACTCCCTTGACAAAAGCTTGATCAGAACCTAAAAGCATTCTAGAAATCACACCCCTTTTATTCTTATCTTTCCCTGATATAACAATCACTTCATCGTTTTTTTTAAATTTATTAGCCATTTTTACGATACCTCTGGAGCCAATGATGTTAATTTAAAATATTTTTTCTCTCTCAGTTCTCTTGGTACAACACCAAATATACGAGTCCCTATCAACTCTCCCTGCTTATCCAACAAAACAGCAGAATTATCAAAAAACCTTATCACAACACCGTCTTTTCTTTTTAGCTCTTTTCTTGTTCTGACCACCACAGCATGAAAGACATCCCCCTCTTTCACCTTATCTGAAACAATTGCCTTACGAATGGACACGACCACCTTATCCCCTATGCCGGCAGACATTTTTTTACTGCCCCCCAAAACTTTTATACACCTGAGTTTCTTAGCACCGGAATTGTCAGCTACATCTAAGTCTGTTCCCATTTGAATCATAATAATCTCCACTTAAATTTTAGACACAACAACATACCTTTTCCTTCTGGAAATAGGAGGGACCTCAGATATCAAAACATCTTGACCTACAGAAAAAGAATTCATCTCATCGTGAACCAAATATTTTTTACTTCTTTTGACACTTTTGCCATATTTCTGAAAAGAAGACCACCTATCAACTAAAACCGCAACAGTCTTGTTTGAGGACTTTTTAATAATCTTCCCTTCTAATACCCTTCTTGACATATTAAATAATGCAATTAATTAATTTCATTGAGCCTAGTAAAAACTCTGGCTATATCTTTTTTCACAGCTTTAATCTTAGAAGTATCATCTAACTCTCCAGAAGATTTACGGAATCTAAGACTAAGATATTCTTTCTTATACTTATACAATTCTTCTTGTAAAGACTTTTTATCAAGATCAATTAAGTTTTTCTTCATCTACACCTCTAACATATCTTTGATAACCTTGGTTTTTATAGGAAGCTTAGCAGCAGCCCTACTAAAAGCTCCCAAGGCCTGTTCTTCACTAACCGAATCCAATTCAAAAAGTATCCTACCAGGCTTCACTCTGCAAGCCCAAAACTCAACTGACCCCTTACCTTTACCCATTCTAACATCAGCAGGCTTTTTGGTCACAGGAAGATCGGGAAAAATTCTTATCCATAACTTCCCAGAACGCCTCAAATATCTATTAATAGCTTTTCTAGCAGCCTCTATTTGGTTTGCTTTAACTCTTTCAGGCTCAAGAGCCTTTAAGGCATACTTACCAAACGAAACAAGGTATCCAGCCTTAGCGCACCCCTTGATTTTCCCTTTAAAAGCTTTTCTAAACTTAGTTTTTTTTGGTTGCAACATCATCTTTCAATGCAATATCATGTTTTTTCTCTTTCAACGACCTATCACCGAGATAAATCCAAACTTTAACTCCTATCAAACCATATATGGTACGAGCCTCACAAACTCCATAATCTATGTTAGCTCTCAAAGTATGCAAAGGGACCCTCCCCTCTCTATACCACTCTGTTCTAGCTATCTCCGCACCATTCAAACGCCCCGAGACATTAATCCTAACACCTTTAGCGCCCATCTTCATAGCAGAAGAAGTAGCTCTTTTCACAGCCTTTCTAAAAGAGACCCTTTTTTCCAATTGATCAGAAACTGATTTCGCAATCAAATTTGCATCAATCTCGGCTTTTTTAATTTCCAAAACATTAATAAACACCTCAGCACCAGTGATCTCAAACATCCGATCTTTTATTTTTTGAAGATCACCACCTTTCTTTCCTATGACTATACCAGGCCTAGATGAATGAATATTAACTATAACTTTATTAGCAGGCCTCTCCAACGTCACTTTCCCAATACCAGCAGAAGGAAGGTTTT
>CBFHIH010000073.1:0-3387 GCA_965655955.1 Candidatus Midichloriaceae bacterium
TGATTATATTATCATAGTGATTTGCTGATGAATATTATACTCAACAATATCGTAAATGAAGTTCACGAGAATATAACCATAGAGGAGCTGCTACTATTACATAACATAAGAGGTAAATATATTGCCGTGGAAATTAATAAGAGGATAATACCTAAATCAAAGTATAAGGAACATCAACTAAGCGAGGATGATAAAGTTGAGATCATCACTGCAATTGGAGGCGGCTAATTTTGAAAGATTTAGTAATAGATAACCAAAAATATGAATCTAGATTAATACTTGGCACAGGAAAATATAAAGATTTAAAAGAAACTGCATCAGCAGTAGAGGCAAGTGGATGCGAAATGGTAACTGTAGCAATACGTAGAATGAACATTGGGCAGGATAAAAATTCAGAAAATTTATTAGATGTCATCTCGCCAGAAAAATATACTATCCTGCCCAACACTGCCGGTTGTTACACAAGTGAAGACGCTGTGAGAACTTGCGAAATAGCGTCAGAACTTTTATCAGGTTCAATGCTGGTTAAATTAGAAGTGCTCAGTAGAAGTGAAACTCTATATCCAAACATAGTTGAGACTATCAAAGCTGCTGAAGTTTTAGTGAAAAAGGGATTTAAGGTAATGGTTTATACAAGTGATGATCCAATAGTTGCAAAAGAATTAGAAATGATCGGTTGCGAGTGCATAATGCCGCTAGGTTCAGCAATCGGCTCTGGTCTGGGTATAATAAATGATTTTAATATCAAAGAAATTGTTAAGAATGCAAACGTTCCCATCATAGTAGATGCAGGGGTAGGCACGGCAAGTGATGCATGCATTGCAATGGAACTTGGTTGTGACGGAGTATTAATGAACACAGCTATAGCATGTGCAGAAGATTCTATCCTCATGGCTAGCGCGATGAAAAATGCAGTCCAAGCTGGAAGGCAAGCATATCTTGCTGGAAGAATTCAAAAAAAAGATATGGGTTCACCATCGTCACCAACAAGTGGCGTCATCACAGATGAATAGACCTGTATTTTACAAATCGTTTAGATCGAGAAAGACAAAAGAAATAAATCTAGCGAATAAATCATTGGAAGAATTAATAGACAACGGATCAAAAATAATTCTAGACATTGGATTTGGAACTGGGGATTCATCTGTAGCACTTAAAGAAATGTATAAAAATTATACAATACTGGGTATCGAAGCATACATGCCTGGAATACAGCGTCTTGAATCTGAAGGCATCGCAGCCCAATATGGTGATGCTTTAGAAATCCTTGAAAGTTTAGATAACAGCTCTATATCTCAAATATATATGCTCTTTCCTGATCCATGGCAAAAGTCTAAACACAGGAAAAGAAGATTGTTTACTAGTTACACCTTTGAGGTTATTAAAAAGATTCTAGTCCAAGGCGGAAGATTTCAGTTCACCACAGATAATATAAATTATGCATTCAACGCAAAAAATATTATTGAAAAAACATGCTCTGAAAAAATAAATTTTTCAAGATCACGTGGATCAAGGCCAATAACTAAATATGAGCTTAAGGCAGAGAAAAAAAGAAATTTTATTTTTGATCTTATTTATTTCAAACGTTAACAGGCTTTCTCTCAATAATGAGAGATAACAGAAAACCAAAAATAATTCCTGTCCATATATGAGTATTAATTCCTGAAAATAACTCAATGGATAAAATAGGGAAAGCTAATGTACTCAAAAAGGTAATCCAACACACCAATCCTTTCTTTACATCGCTCTCATAAAGAGACGACATTTTTTTTATCTTAATTAAGGGTATGACTGCAAAAATTACAATAATACCTAGTGTTGCTTCAGGTAGGTCAAAAAGCAAAGGCGTCGCATACAACAAAGTAATCATAACTATTAATGTTGTTGTAATTGATGAAATAGGACTATAAGCACCAACCGACTCATTGACGGCTGATCTAGAAAACGAGCCGGAGACAGGATAAGCTCCTGAGATACTAGATGCAATATTGCCCAATCCTTGGCCAAATAATTCTTGGTTAGAATTCACGGGCGTTGGATATTTATATAGCTCAACACCTTTCGAGTTTTTGGAAGCCTCTTTTTGTTCTAACTGTCTAGCTATTGCTATTGCTTCCATAAAACCAACAAAACTTATGATCACAGTGTGAATAATGAACATGATAATTAATTCTGGACTTAGGTTAAATAACTTAAAAGAGAACTCAGGAAGCCCTTCTGGTATCTCGCCTACAATAGGTCCCTGATAATTAAACCCTTTAGATATAAGTATTGTTATAACCACTGCTGCGAGCACAGCAATGTTTGCAAACAACTGATAGCTTGTTAGTTTATTTTTAAAAATATATAAAACTATTAAAGCTAGAAGAGACATCATTACCGCATAGTGATTGACTGGAGAATGTTGTAAAAAACTCTCGAAGTTTATTAGGTTAGTTATAGTTACTTTATCCAAGCCAAATACTTTACCAAGTTGTGAACTTGCAATGATTAATGCCGCTGCTGAGGTGAAGCCAAGTATCACATGCTCTTTTAACACTATATCAATGAGCTTGCCGGCTTTAGCGAGCGATAAGGTAATCTGAAAAATGCCTACACTAAATGCGAGCATTATAGCTAGAGGTACATACATACTTTGGTCACCTAGCGACAAAGACGTGATTGCCACTGCGGTAAGTAGACTAACCATAGCAACCGGACCTGTAGCTAGATACCTAGATGAACCAAAAAAGGCAGCTATTGCTACCGGAACAAAGGATGCGTATAAACCATAAATTGGTTCTAGATTAGCCAATGTTGCATAAGCCATGGATTGTGGAATTATTATCATCGCAATTGTAGTCCCAGCAATGATGTCTCTTAAAAAATATTCTTTTTTTGAAAATGCATCAGGAAGCCATGATGCAAAATTTAGTACTAATGATTGAATGTATAAGAAATAGTTGATTTTATACCTCAGTTAGAGTCTATTAAGTTGCTATAATATAATTAAAAAAGACATGAAATACAAACGCCTTGCAAACACAGATCTTAAAGTCAGCCTAATTTGCCTAGGCACTATGACTTATGGTGAGCAGAATACTGAGATTGAAGCCCACGAGCAATTAGATTATTCCATAGCTCAAGGAATAAATTTTATAGATACAGCTGAAATGTACGCAATACCACCAAAAGAAGAGACACAAGGAAAAACTGAAGAAATTATTGGCTCTTGGTTAGCAAAAAGAAATAACAGACAAGATATTATCCTTGCAACTAAAGTTGCTGGACCTGGTATGGAGTATCTACGTGGAGGCTCAAGATTAAATAAAAAACATATATTTGAAGCTGTTGATCAATCGCTGATGAGACTTCAGACTGATTATATTGATTTGTATCAGGTTCACT
>CBFHIH010000074.1:0-2013 GCA_965655955.1 Candidatus Midichloriaceae bacterium
CACTGAGAATTTCATAGAGCTTTTGAGCATGATAGGCTCAGATGCTATTTCATCTAAAATAGGGAAAGAGGTTCTTGATATTATGATGAAGTCTGATGACAGACCTTCTGAAATAGTTAAAAAGCATGGATATTCTCAAATATCAGACAGTAATGAAATAGAGGGTATGATAAATGATCTGCTTGCTGATAATCAAGATAAAGTTAGCGAGTATCAAGCTGGTAAGGTGAAGTTATATGGCTTTTTTGTTGGGCAAATGATGAAAAAATCTGGTGGTAATGTAAATCCAAAAGTTTTGAATCAGTTGTTAGAGAAGAAATTAAAAGATTATGTTTCATCACAATAAACTTATGATAATAGAATGTGGAAATTGCGGAACGAAATTTAGGGTGTCTGAATCTCAAATTGGCGAAGATGGGAGAATGGTCAGCTGCTGTGTGTGCAAATATGAATGGCTATATTTCATTGAAGAGCGTGTTAAGGAGCAGACTAATGTCGTTGAAGAGGAAATAAAAAAGAAAGATTTTATCAAGGAGAAGTTAGATGCTGAAAAGGAAGAGATTTTAAAGGAGGACATTTTTGAAGAAAAGATGTTTGAAGATTTTCCACTTGAGAATAAATCGCGTCCTAAATTTAATAAATTGGGGTTTTTTACATTTTTTTTAGTTGTGTTGGTTTTCACAAGTACGGTCTTATATATAAAAAGGCACACGTTGGTTGGAAAGCATTATTATCTAGAGAGTTTTTATAAAATATTTGACTATCATGATGTCAGTGGTCTTGAAGTTATAGTAAAAGAGCCTCAAAAAGAAGGGGTGGCGTTGATAAAGGGAAATCGTTATAAAATCCCTGTATCAATCATTAACACCACGAGCAAAGTAAAGCATTTGCAATTGCTGAGGGTTTTTGGATACAATGCCAAGGGTAAAAAAATCATGGATATGACCACTGTTATTAGAGAGGATGTGTCTGCAAAATCCGGCATAGATATAGAGGTCAAAAGCAATATGCTGTCTGAAGCAATTAAGAGTGTTGAGGTAATCATTGGTAATAAATTCGATGTTGGGAAGATTGAATAATAAATTATTTGATTTTGTAAGATACTTTGCTATTATGATCACGAATGTATTTGTGATCGTATGGTAACGAGCTTCCCTTGGGCTTATAAACAGGCAGAGATGTTGTTAAAGGGGTTGAGCAAATCTGTCCCAGATAAGGGTTATGTTTTGTTTGAAACCGGCTATGGACCTTCGGGCTTGCCTCATATTGGAACTTTTGGAGAAGTTGTTCGTACTGTTATGGTGCAAAAAGCATTCGTTCATTTAAGCGGCAATCTGCCAACCAAGCTGTTTTGCGTTTCAGATGATATGGACGGTTTGAGAAAAGTCCCTTCTAACATCCCTAATCAAGAAGTGTACAATCAATATCTGAATCTGCCACTGACATCCATCCCGGACCCTTTTGGTGAATTTGATAGCTATGGCGCTTATATGAATGAGAAACTTAAAGAGTTTTTAGGTCATCTGAGTATAAAATATGAGTTTGTCAGTGCCACTGAATATTATAAGCAGGGCAAATTTAATAAACATCTGAGCCTGGTTTTGGAAAAATACGATGAGATCATTAACGTTGTTTTGCCAACTTTAGGTGAAGATAGAAAAGAGACTTATAGTCCATTTTTACCACTTTGTAAAAAAACTAATAGAGTTTTGCAAGCAAAAGTTGTTGATAAAGACGTCGAAAATGGGACTATAGTTTATTTGGATGATGACAATAAAGAGGTAGAAACAAGCGTTTTAAATGGCCATTGTAAATTGCAGTGGAAAGTTGATTTTCCTATGAGATGGGTTGCTTTAGATGTGAATTATGAGTTATATGGCAAGGATATCCAAGCTAACGCTCATCTGTATAATAAGATTTGTAATATTTTAGGCAAGGCTCCTCCACAACAAATGACATATGAATTGTTTCTTGATGAAGATGGTAAGAAAATATCAAAATCGAAAGGAAAGA
>CBFHIH010000074.1:2112-3360 GCA_965655955.1 Candidatus Midichloriaceae bacterium
AGGCTCCTCCACAACAAATGACATATGAATTGTTTCTTGATGAAGATGGTAAGAAAATATCAAAATCGAAAGGAAAGAAGGTTGTTACAGTTGACAAGTGGATTAAATATGGTGGCGTTGATAGTTTGAAGTATTTCATGTTTCAATCTCCAGAAAGAGCGAAAAAATTGACCTATGACATTATTCCCAAAACTTTGGATGAATATCTAAAGCATCTTGAGAGTTTTCATGAAATTCAAGATGAAGATCAAATACTTGCCAGCCCAATTTATTATATACATGAAGGAAAGCCGCCAAAGATCGACTTAGGAAAAATTACATTCTCTCTTTTGTTAAATCTTGTTAACGCTTGTAACACAGAAAATGAAGATGTTATTTGGCATTACATAACTTCAGCAAATGAGAATTTAAACGAAGAAAGCACTCAATTTGTCAAAGATTTGATGCGTTATGCCATGAATTACTATCATGATTTTGTTAAGCCGAAGAAGAATTATAAAATTCCTAATGCTCAAGAAAAAGAAATTTTAGATGAGATTTCTGTGCTTCTTTTAATCACAGGAAACGATGCAGAAAAAATACAAAAAGGCTTGTTTGACATAGCAAAATCTAAAGAATTAGACATCAAAGAGTATTTTAAGTCTTTATATCAAATATTATTTGGCACACCAGAGGGGCCAAGGCTTGGCGCTTTCATAAATCTTTATGGCATCAGAGATACTATGCTTTTGATTGCAGAAAAAAAACATTAAAAAATCTGAAATTTTAGTTTGACAAGTGCGCAACATTGTTCAATAATCTAAATAAGGGATGTGTGAAAGTGGGGCTAACCAGGGATAAGTTGCTCTAGTTAACTTACTTTTACACTGCGTGTGGCGGCTCTTTTAAAAAGCTGTTTTTAAATGAGCTGGTGTGTTAGTTTATAGTTCTACTCCGCGACGTGTCTCAAGTATAGGCCCTTTTTAGATTTTTGATCCTGATTGGTCGCTGGGTTAATTCGTTAAGTGGTAGGTAATATTATGTTAAAGAATAAATTCTTCACAGTTGCCCTAGCTGCTACTGTAACTCTTTTGTCAGTTTTGCCAGTTCTTGGTATAGGTGGCGGTAAGTAACTATAAGTTCGATGACAAATGAAAGAGGTTTTGCCACAAGGTTAAACTTTTTGTTCAATGTGGCTCTTTTTTAAAAAATTTTTAGATGTTGGAAATTTTTAATTTCACAATTGGTCGTGTTAACCTTGTTTCAGCA
>CBFHIH010000075.1:0-3346 GCA_965655955.1 Candidatus Midichloriaceae bacterium
TTAGGCTTTTCCCACATTGCTTATAATTCTCCCTTTCCCTTCGACAAAATAACTCTTTTCTAAACACTCCCATTCTAGGAGTAGTTGTAAAACTTGGTGCGCCTTATTGAAAAATTAAGGTTTGTTAATGAAGAATGAGAGAGAAAGACAAACCGCCTTATACTAAATAGGGCGATTTGCTTATGATTTATTTTTATACAAGGCACATATGTTCATTGCAAACATAAAATTCCCCAGAATCGCTTTGTGAAATTGTGAGCTCAGTAAGATTTGATAATTCAGACGCTCTCACTCCTTCATCAGATAACGTTCGCGCCAAATCAACGTTATTTGTTAAATAACTTGAGATATCGTTTAAAAAGCTCAATGCATGAAATTGATAAAAATTTTCGATTTTCAAAGCATCATCTATAGAATCTGGTCCCACTAAATCTAGAGCTAGAGCATAACTTTGGCTATAATTTATAAACTTTACAGCATCATCAATATGATCAGCACCTAAAGCCTGAAGTGCAACCAGATTGGGACCATCAATTATTCTTAAAGCATCTTCTTGTGCTTTAATGAGATCTCCTGGAGTATCTTTTACCAAAAATTGCAGAGCTTCGACTTGATAAGGATTTTTAAAATTCAAAGCATTTTGTGAAATCTGATTCACATCTTCAAAAGAGCAGTGGTGTGAGCGACAATCAAGAGAATACGCTAGGTGATATAAAGATTCCAATTGATATTGAGAAGTAACTTTAGATGCATTGTCTATTGCAGAATGAAGCGATTTCATGCTTTCCCTTGTATGAATCATTATACCATCTTTCAAAACTTCTTCCTTAACATTTCTGCAAGCAAAAAAGTTTCTCAAAGTTTCTGCAGCTTTAATCTGCATTTCGCTTTCAAATTTTAAAGATTCTTGCTTCAAGGCTTCTTCAGTCAGAATGGCGCCATATCCAGAAGAAATATAAAGACCTTTAACAGCTTTTTCTGCTTTTGTAGTCAGATCGTCTCTTGCTTCTTGAAATGGAATTAATGCATAAGACCCTCCCTCTGGACTTAATGGCACATCACGACCACCTGAAGTATATTGCTCAAAAAATGATTTCACCTTATAAAACGCTAAATTTGCATAAGAATCTAACAATTTGAGCGCGCCAAAAGATTTAATATCAATAAGAGTATTAGAATAACCCATATTTTTCCCCACTAATTATATTACACAACCAATGGTAGCATAACGGGGTCAAAAAGATCAACATTATTTTATAGGGGTGTGTTTAAGATAGCTTTTTCAAGCCTTCTTTGATTAATTCCTCTAAAGAAATTTCTGGGTGTGTGGTGTGCATCTTTTGTAGCACGGATATTACCTTGTCTTCTTGATAACCTAAGTTTTTAAGTGCAGAAATAGCATCCAAGAGCACAGAATTGCCGGAATCATTGTTATTGATCATATTGTTTTGAACGGAGTGGTTTTTGATAAATGGTTTGTTCTTTAACTCACTTAGCAATCTGGCCCCTAATTTTGGACCAACGCCTGATATTTTTGTAAAAACAGAAGGTGTGTTCAAAGATATGGCATTTAAAACATCGTTTAATTCAACTTCATTAATTATAGTCTGTGCTAGCTTGCCTCCAACTCCTTGTATGCCTAGCAAATGATTAAAGAAATCTCTATCTTCTTTTGTTAAAAAGCCATGCATCCTGATGTCATTTTCTCTTATGATCATCTCAGTAAATAACGTTAAAGAATCTCCAATTGAGGAGCTGTATATTACTTTTTGAGCGCAAAAGACTTTGTATCCAATGGAATTCACTTCTAGAATGATATGGTCACCTCCTACGTCAAAAACCACTCCCTTTAAAACACTAATCATAGAAATATGAATCAAAAATTAACTAGATAACAGAAAAAGTAGTTGAAATAAAGACACAATTTATGATATCAAGACAGATCAATTGTGCCCGTGTGATGGAATGGTAGACATAACGGACTTAAAATCCGTGGGGAGTTAATCCCTTGCCGGTTCAAGTCCGGCCACGGGTACCATTCTCTTTGTATATTAGGTATGGTCTTCATAAATAACGATTTATCACCCTTATTAAACGATATCATCCAAAAAGAACTGTATCGTCAACAGAATTCGATTGAACTTATAGCTTCTGAGAACATAGCCAGCGCTGGCGTGTTACGTGCTCAAGGATCCATTTTAACAAATAAATATGCAGAAGGATATCCTTCAAAAAGATATTATGGAGGATGTCGATATGTGGATGAAGTCGAAAATTTAGCGATATCAGTCTTAAAGAAGTTATTTAGAGCAAAGTTTGCGAATGTTCAGCCACACTCTGGATCTCAAGCAAATCAAGCTGTTTTCTTATCATTATTATCTCCTGGCGACAAAATATTGAGTATGTCACTTGATAGTGGTGGGCATCTCACGCATGGTTCAAAGGTAAATTTATCAGGGAAATGGTTTGAGTGTCATCACTATGGAGTGTCTAAGGAAAATTACCTTATAGATTATGATAATGTTCGAAAATTAGCTAAAACTCTGCAGCCAAAATTGATTATAGCCGGCGCTTCTGCTTATCCAAGGAAAGTAGACTTTAAGCTTTTTCGTGAAATAGCAGATGAATGTGGCGCATATTTGCTTGCGGATATGGCGCATATTTCAGGTGTTGTTGCGGCCAATCAACATCAAAACCCAGTGGATTACGCACATGTGGTGACGTCCACAACTCATAAAACGCTAAGAGGTCCAAGAGGAGGGATTATACTCACAAACTATGAAGATATCTCCAAAAAGATTAACTCAGCTGTTTTTCCAGGGTTACAAGGCGGTCCTCTTATGCATGTTATTGCTGCTAAAGCTCAAGCATTTATCGAGGCTTCCTCAGAGAGTTTTGTTTCTTACATAGCAACAGTGTTATCAAATGCAAAAATATTAGCAAAAAAACTTCAGGAAGGTGGATGCGATGTTTTAACAGGAGGAACTGATAACCATATCGTGATCATTGACCTTAGAAACAAAGGTATAACTGGCAAATTAGTAGAAAAATCGTTGGAGGAGGTTGGGATAACGTGCAATAAAAACACGATACCGTTTGATACCGAAAAGCCATTTATTACATCTGGTATTAGGCTGGGATCTCCAGCTGCTACGACGAGGGGTTTTGAAGAAGCTGAATTTTCAGAAGTTGCTGATCTAATACTCAACACCCTAGAAGCGTTATCTAATAATTGTTTTGATAATCACTTTATTCTCAAAATAAAGAAAAGGGTAGGGGAGTTGTGTAAAAAATTCCCTATATATCAAGATGCTTTTTAGATGAAATGCAAAAAGCTAGTTATTTA
>CBFHIH010000076.1:0-3320 GCA_965655955.1 Candidatus Midichloriaceae bacterium
ATTTTCCAATTCTAAAAGAACTAAACATCATCTTTGAGCCAGGTAAATATTTGGCTGCTGACTCAACATGCCTTTTGACAAAAATCACAAACATCAGAAAAAACAAAAATAGTACTGTTGTTTGTGTCGACACGGGCATGAATCACATCATACGTCCAGCCTTGTATGGCTCATATCATCACATTATCAATCTTTCAAAGCTTGATAACATCCATCATCAGAAAGTGAGGATAGCTGGGAATATTTGCGAATCAACGGATATAATTAATGACAGCATAGAGATAGCAGATCCTCAAGAAGGTTATGTCTTGGCTATATTAACAGCAGGTGCATATTGCTCTTCTATGAGCAGCCTGTATAACCTCAAGCCCTATGCAGCAGAAATCATGATTGATGACCAAAATGTCAAGCTAACCAAAAAAAGATTGAGCTTTGAAGAAACGCTCAGCTCTTTAGGGTTTGTCAAATAGCGCTATGATGAGATGGATCTTTATGAAACAAGGAGCATGATTTCTTGCCCATTTATCTAATATCTATTTTTTTTATAAAAACACAAAATAAAAGTTGACTATTGCAAATGTGCCGTGTTAGCTTGATGTGTTGTATAAATAATTTATGGGTGTTTTGTCATGAAAAACAAAATATTTACATTAGCACTTTCTGTTGTAACAACGTTTGCAACTGTAGTGACTGTATTTGCAGCCTTTGGGTTTTAATGCTGTATGTTTGAAGGGGTGTGTTGTTTTTAACAAAAATGATGTTACTAGACAAGTTCACTTCACTCATTGTGATTAAGTTTGTTGAGCGTTAAGGTCAATTTTGAACTAAAAAACTCTTAGTACTTTTTTACATCATTTTTTGTTTTGCTTTACCTATGTTAAATAGCGAGAGTGTTTTATAATTATTGAATGTTTGCAATATCAGATATCCATATAGGGCGTGTGGGGCTCATGCCCGTGGCACTTATTGCTGGGCATTTTCTCATTTGCATGCTCATAGGGTTCTATCATTTTAGAAAAATCAAGACAGGGGAGGATTTCTCAACACTGAAATACACCAAAGCTTTGCCAATGATGCTGGTTTGTACAATATTTGCAACTGCGATTGGTGGAGGAACAATTATAGGGTGGGTTGATGAAATATGCCGTGATCCTGTGTTTTTGTTATTTGTGTTTTCTCAACCTTTTATGATAATAATAACCGGTAAGATAATCTTAACTGGCATCAAAAATTTCAAAAAATGCACCACATTAACTCAAGTTTTATATAAGCTTTTTGGCAGAACAGGGAAAGTTATTGGATTTTACGTAGTGATTGTGGACACAATCAGAGTGACATCAATGCAAATCTTAGCATTTGGCACAATATGCCAATATTTTTTTGGGACAAGCTTGCTGCAAGGCATGTTGCTTGGGATTTTTGTGATGAATGTTTACTCTATTTTGGGGGGGTTGCGAGGAATCATTGCGATTGATGTTTTCCAGTTTTTGATATTTTTCGTTGTTATTCCTGCTTCTTATGTTTTCACTATTGTGGATGGGGCTGAATTTTCTCAACCTTTTTTTCATTCTTTCAACACAACTAATCTTGAAATGAAAGTGGACTATTTAACCATTTCCACACTTTTGGTCACATCATTGTTGCCAGAATTTAGCGCACCTTTTATGCAAAGATATCTAATGCTGGCAAAAAGGGTGGCTGAATTAAGAATTGTGTTTAGAAGATTGTTTATGATTTCAATTCCTTTTATGGTGTCAATTGCTATGATAGCATATTTGATCATAATTGAATCTGGTGGCGACCCCCCAACAAAAGATGCCGTTTTTTCGTATATTGATTTATTATCACCTGTGCTTAAAGGGATGATGATTTCAGGTGTGTTTGCCATTTTGATGTCAACTGCAGATTCTTTCACAAATGCCACCAGTGTTATTCTGACTAATGACTTATTAAAACCAATGTTTGCAAAAAGCAACCCAAGGCAACTGCTGATTTTTATGCGCGTGATTGTGGCATCATTGTCGTTCATTTCCCTTGCGCTTGTTGCTTACTCAGAGCAGTTATTTAAATTGTTCATTCTATTAGGAAGTTTTGGTCCATATTTACTTACTGTGCCACTTTCAGCTGCATTTTTGAAATTTCGTGTGAGCACTAAGCAGTTCTTAGGCAGCATTTTATCTGGCGTTGTCTGTATGGGTGCAGCTATTCTTTTAGAACACCCAGCCATCATTGCATTAACCGGGTTTGCTGGTGGTGTCTTTGGCTTACTCTTCACAGAACCAAAAAGAGTGTTTGGCCAAAAATATCATATAGGATTTTATGATATAAAGAAACTCATCAATAGCTTAAGAACAAAGCTTAATAAAAAACTCCATATTTCACGTAAAGAATTCAAAGAAAAATCGCTCATTCTGCTTATTCTTAAGACAATCAACAAAACCATCCAGTCTCAATCTAAGATACCGCAATATTTTGGGATTTTTGTTCTTTCTTACTATGTTGTGTTTTCACTTTATTTGGATAACAACAGTTCTATGTTGGCTTATTTAATGGTGATTGGATATGTGTCTGCAATATTATTGCTACTTAAAGACGTGCTTTTACCTAAGAAATTATTGAAATATTTGTATATTTATTATTTTTCATGCATCACATTTTGTTTGCCAGTGATTTCAAGTTATATGCTGTTTCATTACACTAACACTGCAAGCAGCAATTATATCTGGGTGATCAATGCATTGCTGAGTGCATTTTTACTATATCAATTTCTTAACTCTACTGTATTTTTACTGAGCATTACTGTGGGATTTACAGTGGGTTATGTGATCTATGTAGCAGATTATGGCACTGCAACGATAGGTCAGGGTTCTCATTTATTATTATATGTATATCTCTCGCTGATAATTATGTCGCAGAGTATTGCAAAAAGAAAAGAATTTGAAGAAGCTGAAAAGGAATTGTTGGCAAAAGAAAAGGTTCAAAACATTCAAGCTTATACAGAGAAACTGGTTCAGGAATTAAAAGAACCGACAGATATCTTAGATTCAAAAACCCAAATATTATGGAGTAAAATACAAGATTTACGCAAAGAAATAAAGTCTCCTGGATTGAAGAAGTTTAAAGATGTTGTTCATGAGCTAATTGAATCAGCTCAATGCAACACAGAAACTCTGGATAATTTTATGGTGACTTTAAGAGGTGTGCTGCAAGAAGAGAATAAACAAGTGGTGCTTCTCAGTGAAGTGATTGATAAAGCTGTTGATGAATATAAGTTAATTAATCCAAGAATTGAAGGTATAGAAATCACAATTGAGAAAGAC
>CBFHIH010000077.1:0-3290 GCA_965655955.1 Candidatus Midichloriaceae bacterium
GAGATGCTTAACCTAAGTCGAAACTGTGATGCAGTGATAGAAAGTGATGGTGTGGTTAAGCACAGATTTAAAGTGCCATATGGAGCTAAGCTATATTTTAAGAATAATTCTAATGTTCGCGTTGGTGATTTATTAATAGATTGGGATCCTTTCACAACTCCAATAATTACAGAGGTGTCTGGTAAAGTATCATTTATAGATCTTGAGAATGGTGTTTCAGTGAAAAACATTCAAGATGATACCACGGGTATAGTAAACAAGGTTATTGTTGATGCTAAAGTTCAGGGTAAGTTGGTTAGTTTAAGGCCACATATAGTGATGTATGATGATAAAGGAGAGGTGATTAAGATTGATGACAGAGAAGTGAAGTATTATTTACCTGTGAAAGCTCTTCTTAATGTTGATGCCGATCGTTATGTAGAAAAAGGTGAGGTATTAGCAAGAATTCCTAAAGAATCATCTCGAAGTAAGGACATTACAGGGGGGTTGCCTAAGGTTGTGGAATTGTTTGAAGCAAGAAATCCTAAAGATTGTGCGATTTTGAGTGAAATTGATGGCTATATTGAATATGGTAAAGATTACAAATTTAAAAGAAGGGTGATTGTTAAGTCGAAGGATGGATCAGAACAAAGAGAATACCTTATTGCCAGAGGTTTAACCATCGCTGTTAATGAAGGGGATTATATATTAAAAGGAGATATGTTAGTTGAAGGAGATCCTTCTCCTCATGACATATTGCGTATTTTAGGTGTGCATGAATTTACGCATCACATGATTAATGATGTTCAACAAATTTATAAGCTTCAGGGTGTGAAGATAGATAATAAGCATATTGAAACAGTATTACGTCAGATGCTGAAAAAAGTTGAAATCACGGATCCTGGTGAGACTACCTTTTTAGAAGGAGAGGTTATAGAGAGAGAGTATTTTGATAAGATGAATCAAAAAGCAGTACAAGAGGGATATAGTCCAGCAAAATCTTTAAGCGTTTTGCAGGGTATAACAAAATCGTCTTTACAAACAACATCTTTCTTGTCCGCTGCTTCTTTCCAAGAGACAGTTAGAGTTTTAACTGAATCTTCTGTTTCAGGAAGAGTGGATAATCTAAGGGGTCTTAAGGAAAACGTTATTGTGGGTAGATTGATTCCTGCAGGAACGGGCTTTTGCACTAATCAGATTAGAAGCGAGGCAAAATTAGAATCATCATCACAAGATTAATGATGATTTTCAGCAAGAAAAATTGATGTTGTGTTTTTATCAATGCGACTTAGCTCATCTTTTAACGAAAGCTTTAGGACTTTGCAAGCATCAACAAAGCTACCGCCTTGAGGCGTTAGTGATTCGCCTTGCTCGGTTTTTATGTGGTTTTGCCACACTTCACGCCTCCCCAGCTTGACATTATGTTCCCAGATAGGCTAGGATTAAATCTGTGTAAGAGATACGATTTTTCACTTGTTGGAAATTAGTATGACACGGTTCGTTCAATGTTCCCAAACGTCCCAATTGGTCTGGCAAATAAGCTCCCTGCAAATTAAAATCAACCTTTCTATTACTTGTATCTCAGACCCCTGGTATACATTTTTAGGAACTACGAGACGATAGTCGTAAGCATTGATTTGAGTCAAGCATGTTTTTGTGTTATTAGGATGTTTAGGATTGTTTCTCTTTTTTGACAAAAAGCTCTATCGTCACGGGTTTGTCTAAAAATTCTTGTATTTGGCGGGTGGTATTTAACCTTATTTTTTTTAGCAACTCACCATTTAATCGCAACAATATTTTTTTATGACTCTCTTTGTGAATTTTGATGATATGATATATCCGTATTTCATTTTCACATTCTTTCCACATTTCCGTTGCCACTGAGAGCTCGTATGGCAATTCATTATGAAAGAATGAATATAGGCCTCCAAGTGTTATATCTTCAGCAATTTGTTTCACGCCTCTATCCGTGATCTCAGATTCATCATATAGCCATTCTCCAGCATTTGTTTTGCTTAAAAAATGTTCTTT
This sequence comes from Candidatus Midichloriaceae bacterium, assembly GCA_965655955.1. Lineage (GTDB taxonomy): Bacteria > Pseudomonadota > Alphaproteobacteria > Rickettsiales > Midichloriaceae > CBFHIH01. Next base: position 2,011 of record CBFHIH010000077.1, read on the forward strand.
TAATCTTAGAACGTTTTGATTTTTTAAGGCGGAAATAGGAAAAATTTCCTGAAAGCCTCTTTTTGAAAGCTTATTGATTATTGGTAGTATATCGGATTTATTTTTTAATAAGTCAACTTTATTTAATATTACAACAGTAGGATTAGCTGATTGGATATAATTTTCGTTAAGTAGTGGATTGTTAAGTGATTCTTCAAATGGTGTGACAACTATACACACAATATCCACATGAGACAGTTCTTTGAAGCATTTTTTCGCTATTTTTTTCTCAAGTGAAAATTTAGGATTTTTCACAAATCCAGGTGTGTCGACAAAAATCAACTGCTTGTTATTTTCAGTATATATGCCTTTGATTACATCTCTTGTTGTGTGTACCTTTCTATTAACAACCGAAATAGATGTTCCGATTAATAAATTTAATAAAGTAGATTTTCCTGAATTAGGAGGACCTATTAATGCAACAGAAGCAGTCTCTTGAATAGTGGTCTTCATGAGTTGATCTTTAATAATTTAATCATTTTTGTAGCAGCGTTGTGTATAGCTATTTTTTTTGTTTGTCCTTTCCCAACGCATTTTTTTTCTTTTATACACACAGACATGGTAAAGATTGGAGCGTGTGAATTGCCAAATACATCTTCTAATTTATATTCAGGCAAAATTTGATACCTTTTCTGGGCATGTTCCTGTAATAGAGTTCTGCTATCTTTTTTATTCACTATCTTGAGCGTATTGATGAATTCTTCCCAAAGATCTTTCACCACTTGAAAAATAACTTGGTAATTACTGTCTAAATAAATGGCTGCAATCAAGGCTTCCATGCAATTAGCTAAATTTTTTGGATTATTTCCCCCTCCATTGTTTTTCTCTCCCAAAGCAAATATCATATGCGAATTTAATGATATTTTTTCCGCTATTTTAGCAAGCACCGAACCATTTACTAAATTGGAGTGAGCTATAGACATTTCTCCTTCAGAATAGTTAGGAAATTTATAGTATATGATTTCTGCCATTATAGCGCCAAGAATTTTATCTCCAAGAAATTCCATTCTCTCATATTGAGATATCTCATTTTCTTGAGACATACTGGGATGTGTTAAAGCGCAATTGAGAAGAGATTGATTTTTAAATTGGTAATTAATTTTCAAAGGCATGTTATTTTATAACCTTGAACGCTCTGCTCAAGTTAGAGGCAAATAATAAAAATTGAGCTTTTCCAACTATCTTTTTTAGTTTTATATATCCCATAGATCTAAACCTACTGTCTCCTGATTCATCTCTAT
>CBFHIH010000078.1:0-3275 GCA_965655955.1 Candidatus Midichloriaceae bacterium
GTCATAAGCTGTGGCACAACCTTGTAAAATGAATAATAAAAATATAATTTTTTTAATCATAAAAATCATTCCAATGCGACGTAATGGCTTCTTTATCAGCATAGTCAGTAACGCCCCATAGCGGATAACCTTGAACTAATCGTTGGGCACCATCTCTTGTTAAAGGTCTTAAGCCCCAGCCTGTACTCTGTTTTCTATAATCTCCAAAAAATAAATCTACAGGTAACCACCAATAAAAGCCTTTATCAAAAGATCCTTCACCAAATTCAGCCTTGCTTATGTCAGTCATAGATGCAAAAACTCCAACTTGAAACCCGCTATAAAACTTTCTTGATAAATCTATTGTGATGCCAGAGTCTTGAGCTAAATACTTACCGCCAATCAACTTAAACAAAACATTTGTACGAGACTCACGATAATAAAATGTAATATGGCCAGTTGATGTTTCATATTCTCTAAAATCAAACTTCTGATCGAATGCTCTCTGCCTAACCCTCCATGCGTCAACACTAATGCCATAATTTTGAGAAAAAGGCCTATAAAGGGCTTCGAAACCATAGCCTGCAAACATTGATTCAAAAATTCCAGCTGAAAATTTAAAATATAGGTTATTTCTTGGATTTTTAAAGTAATTGAGTTGCATTCTCCTAACCGTAAAGCCTGAGCCTTCTTTTAGATAATCAACAATATCAGTTCTCACATGTGGCAAAACACTATCAGAGGGTAATTTTAATTCGCTAAAGTTATTTGTAATTCCTTGGCTAAGAATAGTTATCAAGGAAAGGTCGCTATTAAATAATAATTCAGAATGAGCTGAAATTCTTAAGTCGCCAAAATAGAAGCCATCCGGACCTCCTATTTGTGACTTGATATCAGGACCTATATTGTAAAAAAACCTAGGGTATTTAATTTCAGGTTTAAAAGAATATTCTTGTTTATCATATAACACTGGTGTAACTGAAGCTGACATAGCAACTAAAGAAGGGTCATTATGAATTTTACTGCGCTTAATTGAGCTGCGTGGTACTGAAATAGAATACATCCCCATGCCACCATTCACTTCTGAAACTTGAATTTTAGTTACTGTATCTGGAGCTATATCATCCAGCACTCTTAAGGCCCGTCCTGCTGCTATAGTTTGGACTCTATACTTAGACTGCGCATATGCAACTTTTAATTTATTATCTTGAATATTTGCAGATTGAAGATACAAATTCTTTTGACCCAAATACAATAGGGAGGCTCTATATAAATTCAAATCTGACTTAGATGTTATACCCTTAATAATTTCTGAATTTTCAATTGACCTCATTTTGTCTTGTTTTGGTATAAAGGGGTTTTTTCTGCCTAATGGTGCTCTATATGAAAACCCAAAGCTAAAAGTATTTCCTTTTATATACGATGCTTTAACAAGAAAATTTTTTGTTATTGGATGAATATAGCTTATGTTAAATTTATTATCTTGTTGTAATGGAAGAGGCCCTTCAGTTCTGTAGTTAGTTCCGTCAGCTTCCAATTTCACCCTTGCACCATAAAACTTAGGAATAAAATACTCAATGCCGCCAAAATAGCCTGCATCTCCACTAAAATATGATCCCGTAGTAAATTGGCCGCCGCCTGATATGGCGCCACTTCTTGTTTTAAATTCATCTGAGAGATAAGTAAATGGGTTTTTGATTTTATTTCCATTTAAGTTGCCCCACCCAATCCCAAAAGTAAAATCGAAATTATTTATAAATTTTGAAGCTGTAATAAATTCAGCAGAAAATACGCCTGTTCCAGCAAGATCTCTTAAACCGAGTGCGATTTGAGGCAAATATTCTCTTTCTTTCAAGAGCATAAACTTAGCATCAAAACTTTTATCTTTCAGTGATTGCGACCCACTAAATTCTTTAACCGGACTATAAAGCGCATTATTGATATCAGCATATTGATAAGAAGCTTCTAACCAACTAAATGGGTATGCAACGATAGAACCTCTAAGATATGGATCATTGTGGCTCCAGCTAAAGGCTAAAGTGCCCTCTTCTGCAAACCTAGATGTAGGCATTTGAATTAAGCCCAAAGTACCATAGTTTGAGAAATCCGGATTTGTAGAAGGATAAATATAATCTAAGTAAGCACTCTTTAAAGGAAAGCTTAAAAAAATGATGCTGTATAAGAGATAGTTCTTAAAAAGAGTTATCATCTTATTTTTTGCAAACTTTTACTTAATTATTGATTGCATTAAGTGAAGCAAGAGATAACGCCAAACTGCTAAATATCGGCGCAATACTAGCCGCATAGTTAACACCATCTAGTTTACCAATTTGTCGAGGTACATAAATAATTGAGCCTGGATATAATCCTGTCTTGCCTGTATCACGTAAAAAGTTAAAGCCTGAAGTATGCAAGAATGTATCACCATTTGGAGAGATAACTATTATTTTTTTTAAATCAGCAAAGCGTCCATGGCCTCCAGCTAATTTAATGTATTCTGCTGGGTCTAATTCCGGATTATAGTATTTAGAGCCCCCATTAAGAACCTCTCCAAGAACAAAAACTTCTGGAGAGTATGGTGGAATTTCAATAACATCTCCATCAACCAACTGAAGATCTAATCGAGGATTTTCTAATAATAAATCAAGATTAAAAATAGCAGTTATGCGACCAACTGGCTCTAAATTTTTGAATTCAGATAATATCAATGGTAATGAACCACTAGATGCAACTGATGATGAATTAGCGGCAGAAGCCATAAACGCTATCATGTCTTGATACAACTTATTATTAATATATTTTTCTACTTTTTTCGTACTATTTCTATAAACAGAACCTGCAAATGGATATGCAGCATCTTTATACCCGCCAGCTCTTTGTATGACAGATGAAAGAGTTTCCATTGGAGATATTGGATATATTCCTGGATTTTTAACCTCACCTTTTAACTCAATTGAGGCCTGAGCTAAGTTAATAGGTTTAAAAAAATTAATTTTTATGTCGTCACCATTTTTTAAAATAAAGGCACTTGCATCATTTGAAGATATATAAAAATTAGAAGGTGAATTACCATCTTTTCTTTCAACTAAAATTTTCTCTTTAATGCCTGATGGAGATATGCCTCCTGCAAAATGTAATACATCCTTAAGAGAATCATTCTTTTTGAGCTCATATATACCTTGACGAGTCACTCCGCCTGAAATACCCACTTGTGGGCCCTTAGATGAGACTAAAATAACGTCTCCGGCTTTCAGCTGTGTCGAGGATTCAAAGTTTCCATTTACAAAGACCTCATA
>CBFHIH010000079.1:0-3255 GCA_965655955.1 Candidatus Midichloriaceae bacterium
TTTTTAATGTTTATTCATGACTTATACAACTTTTAGGTTTTTTTGGGAATAGCTGAGGGGGGTTATGCAACAATGCGCTTCTACTTTACTATTTTCAAAACATTGACGAGCTTGTTCTAATAATAGGACCAGTGTTAACCTACGTGTGCTGAGGGGCCACTTTGATTAGATTGGGAAATTTTTGATTTGATTTTCATATTCTTCTTGACAATCTGCTAATGATAATTTTGAGTACACTTCAAGTGAAGAACGCTGTTGATGCCCAGAATAAGGTTGTATCAAAGCATCATCGACCCCCTTTCTTTTCATCCAAGTAAATAAAAAATGACGTAATTTGTGTGGGGATATTGTATGTTCGATTCCAGCTTCTTCTGTGTATTTTTGCATTATTTTTCGTACGCCTCTATCAGAATACGCTTTTTTTCTTGCAGATTCGAATAAATATGTGGCTTTTTTTTGCTTTAATCTGTCAATATGTACTGCTAATACTTCTATAAACAACTTTGGAAACGGAACTATTCTATCTTTTTTACCCTTACCTCTAACAATTCTTATCTGGCAACTATCTAAATCTACATCTGATAATTTAATCTTTATAAGTTCTGATACGCGAACCCCAGTATAAAGGAATGTTTTGACTATGACGACATAATTCATATTTCTCGATTTCCATACAGCTTGATAAAATTTCTCAATTTCTTCTTCTGTTGGTACATATGGCAGTTTTTGAGGGGGGCGATCTGGATTTATCTCGATATTCATTTCTTTACGAATATGCCTGAATACCTCTCTTAAATAGTTGTAATCTGGTTGTTCTTTTTTAAGCAATTTGGTGAATTGTTTGGCTTTTTCGCGTACTGGTGTTCTAATCATTGGTTAACCATTTTGATTAATTGCTATTCGTTGATTGAAGTCTATGGGAAATAAACCATAGGGATTTATGTGCATAGAAAGAAGTGGTGTGAGCGCCCTATAGTCCGCTGCTATTAATCTATTTTTCCAATGTTCTGCTGCTAAAGTTTGTTGGATGATTAATGTATTTATATATACCATACAAGCTTGCAAGAGATGCAAACAAAGAACTGAAAGCTCCTGATCGTCTGTTTTATTTGTCTTCATCTCTCCTAATTTACCATAGAAGATAAAATCCATAACATAATTCAATCTCTCTACGACATTTAGTCCTTCACTGATTTCTATTCTTAGTTCTTCTTTTTCTAAATATTCACAAAGAAAAATACTTTTATTTGCTTTACCAATCTCTATTAGTGCCTTATAGATTGGATGATTGTAGTTATCTTTGCAAAATCTTTTTACTAGCACGCTTGGCTCTATTAACCCCAATTTTAGGGCGGCCATATATTTGACAATTTCTTCGTAATTCTCTTCAATTATGTTCCAATTTATCGTTCCTTTAATGATTTTTGAGATGTTGTCATATTTTTGCCTGTCATCTCTTGATGCAACATAAACTTTTTCCTTATTAATTCCTTTAATCCTTGGTAATAAATGAAAATCAAGAATATAGCTTGTTGCAAATCCGAGAAGGCTCTGCCCATGTGTATCAACAAACACACGATCTATATTCATTTTGGTATCATGATCGATAATACCTTTTATCATTGATCCCACTTCTGAAGATGAACAGGTTTTAAGCTGCGAATAAATACAAAGAGCTTTTTTATCTACATGCCAATAAATCATCACACCTTTGCCTTTATAACGATGATGCCATTCATTCATCAAATTTTGATCCCAAGCACTTATTTGCGTTGAGTCACATGCAACAGTAGTTGTCGCCTCTCCCCATACTTTGCTATCTCTTATAGCTAAAATCTCATTCACTACTTTACGTATCGCATTCCTTACGTTGGTTTTGTTAATAAATCTTTTTTTGATATATCTTAAATCACTGTGTTTGACATCACCATTAGCTATACTGATCCTCTTTAAGCCAGTATTACTGCCTATACCATACAAACATAGCAATAATCTCTTTTGCAAATCATCTTGAGCAATTTGACTGCTACGTGCAATGGTTTCCATTTGCTCTGTAAAATTAATTAGCAAATCACATTCTTTTAAAATATCAATGAGATTGATGCTTGTCCATTTTTCAACAATTTCTTTCTGCAATGCCTCAATGTTCTCTGGCTCTTTTTGAGCTTCAGATGGAGTTATATGAATATTTTTACCAGTGCTACTTGTTTTTATCTTAACGAGCTTATGCTCCACAATGCTTGAGTTCAAGGACTCTAAATTACTTGTTAGTAGCTTCTTAAGACGTGCTATAAATTCTTTGGCACATAAAGGCAAGCCTAGCATCTCATAGTAAGCTTTTTTATTCTCTTCAAAATCTTTAGGCAGATCATCATTTGGATCTCTGTATCTATAACTCCCTTCAATCCACACAGCTTTATATCCCAGAAAAATCATCAATTTCTCCAGCACTGCAATCTCGTAATTATATTTATCAATTACCTTTTCCCCATCAACTTCTTTAACAACCATCGTTTCCCAATTGCTGGATATAACACTCTCTAGAGGAATAGTATAGGCATAATATTCCAACTTAGAATCAGTGTCATTACAATGCCTATGAATAAAATCAATAGTATCTAAAATAGGTTGATAATCAGCATGATCTGCTTTTAAATAAAATGTTTTTAGTATTGTCAATAATACTTTCCTACTTCCATGAATATAAGTAGAATTGATCTTTTCTTGAATTTGTTGCTGATACCATTTACCACGACATTTTAGATCAGCAATCAGCTCTATCAATTTTTCTTTAGAAACTTCTCCATATATCTTATCTTCTATAGTGCCTTTAGGATTATTCACACTTGCTATCGCTATTTTTTCTAAGATAGAAAGCTTGCCTTCTACTCTTTTTATTTCTTTGAGCAAAGTCTTATCTACGTATTTTTCAGCTCTTTTACGCATGCGATGAACTAATTTAATAAAAGTATCAGCAAGTAAATCAAGCATTATCTGACGCTTAATATAAAAGAAGATCGCCATGACTGCATATTTAGATACAACATTGAATTTTAAGATATTACTTGGAGACAAAGCCATAATACGGTCATAATACTCAAGCAATATTTTTCGATTCAAATTTACAAATATCGTATTTGGCAACTTAATTTTTTCCAGTAAGTTAATCCTCTCTATCGCATAATTCACATGTTTTAAGCGCGCTCCTGGAATATCGTTCTTCAGTTCAGATAACTCTATTATGCCATCCTCTGA
>CBFHIH010000080.1:0-3246 GCA_965655955.1 Candidatus Midichloriaceae bacterium
GTTTTGGGCAAAAATCACAAAAAACTGCTTAACAACCTTGAGGAACTAAGAAGATCTGCTGGTTTGACTCAGCAAGAATTGTCAGATCAAGCAGGCGTTTCAAGAAAGAGTATCAATGCTATAGAAAATGGGATTTATGTTCCTTCAACGGTTCTTGCTCTAAGAATAGCAAAAATTTTAAATTGTTCAGTAGAAAGTATATTCAAACTTCCATGAAGCCAAGATCAAAAGTGTGTCTAGGCTAGCTATTTTATTTCTTACTAACAAAGCTTTGCGTGGTAATAATGGACTCGTCTTTGGGCTCTGAATCAGATTCCGTTGCCCTAAACATACTACCCTGAAATCCCATGACAAAATCCAGGTGGCCATTGCCATCTAAATCGATCACGCCAGACCTATGAATTAGTGGTGTGCCTCCATCTATATTAGAACCATTTTATTTATCAAGAAAATCCCACTTCATGCGTTTGGGAAAATAAAAATAATGACACAGGTCCTCGTGTGTTTCATTGGACCTTATTCTTTAAGGGAGTTTATCTCTTTGGTGGTCACTTTTCTGCAACCAATTGTTTTGTTGATAAGAGGAATATTTGAAAAGGTGCATAAACTGTCTAAATTGTGGTCATCATATGAATGTGCGTTTTGAATCTGAAAAAAAATTAATATTGGGAATAATATTTTAATCAGAACTCAGGCTTGCACAGAGTCGATATAAGACGATCAGAGATCGGAGATTTCATAATAAATGATGGCAATCTATAAAAAAATGATTAGGGAACTTCAGGAAGATTATCATAATTGAGGTCTTCATAAGGGTTTTGAAGGTCTATTGCATCAGGATGAACAACAGAAATGATAATATCACTTCCCCAACTTCCACTGACAAAGGAACCCAAACCAGTTTTTGGGGTAATGTAGATGCTTGCATATCTACCATCTTTTGTATAAATAAGAGAAATCTCCTCTCCTACTTTTGAACTTGCAAGAGTCCATCCGGTTGAGGGTGTTTCGTTTCCATAAAATATTAGATTCTCAGCAGGCGAGTAGCTAGATTCCAAAACTATTCTTCCTGAAATTGCTTTACCAGTCCCAAGAACAACGGAGGGTTCTTTTATAATGTCAGCATCTTTTGGCAATGGTAAGTCTGACAATAAATATGCTAATACTTTCCTTTGGTTGACTTGATATTCGTCAACGAAGATTGCGCAACTTGAAACAGATACAATGAGCAGAGATAAAAGCAAAGTTTTCATTTTTATATAATATCAAAGATTTATCGCTTTGGGTTTCTATTTTCTGATTGATATTTAAAAAAGTTATAATTTAAAAAATGGTAACAATCATTTTAGAGCTGGTTTAATAAATGAGGTCGCTGCAAAAGCAAGTCGAGTTTGGCCAAAAAAAACAATGAAGAGAGTTAAAAACAAAGGGAAATTTAATTCACTGTTCGAACTTACTCGACAGTCACTGAATGTATTTCAACAGAGAATAAGATTTTCATCATTTTTTAACTTTTTATGAAATGTTTTATAAAACTTAATGTATTTTTTATCCATTTAATTTATTTCTGTTTTTCGGCAAACATAATATTAAAGTGATGATAAATGAAATTATTGAGACTGTCATGGCAAATGCCAAAGCATAAATGGGCGTATGATCATGAGTTTGCTGTTTTGAATTGCACAGTCATTTAAACATTTATTGCGCTATCCAAATTTATTTTGGATTGATCATTAAATTTTAAAATTGACATCATAATAGAGGTTCTTTCAATCGTTCTTAGATCCTCAATAAATAATTTATTTTCATTATAGAATCTTCCTATATTGTTTGCATAAGGTATAAAGAAAAAAATGAAGTATTTATGTGCATTGTCATAATTAAAAATAATTCTTGAATTAATCCCAATTGTCCCTCTTGCAAAATTATTTTTCATTAAAAAATTAAAGGTTTCTGATGAAATTGATATATCGAATTCTTGAGACGAAATATCCTCTAATACAAAGAATTCTTCAGATGAAATGGAAATTCTTATCATTTTATTTATATCATTAAGTAATATATTTAAAGAAAGATTGTTTTCATCAAAAATATCTCTGAGTCCAGAAATAATAGTATTTTTTGAAGACACTCTATGATAAAAATCAAAATATGCTTCCTCAAGTTTATGCAGATCGTCAATAGACTCTGTTCTAAAATTTATCGTTGCAGATTTATGAAGTTCTGACCAAAAATCTATTGCTTGTTTGTTGTGATTTTGATGCTCAAGTTCGTTAAAATTAACATTTAAATCAAATACTTGGTCTACTTTCGGCACTATAACCCTTAAATCCATATTTAAATTCTCTAAAACCTTGACCACTTGATTTAAATAAAAATTTTCATTCCAGTAAAAATTTTCTTCATGAGAATAATATACAAAAGATGCCATTAGCATGCATTCTTTGGGTTTTAATGTTTCGAGTACATATATATTTTTTTTATCTACTATATCTTGTTGATCTCTTGAGATTTTTTGCTCTTCTGGATTGCCTGCCCAGTTTGCATAAGAAAATTGGAAACTTACCATGTCTAGTTTTGTATTAACTAGATGCGGCATAATTTCATTTTCTAAATGATTATCTAAATCAACTCTTGCATCATTAATATTTAAAAATGAGCGCCCATCATCAAATTTAAAAAGGATAGAAGAATCGTAACCATCGCATACGAATAGCACCAACTCAATATCACCGATTTTTGTTTTTTTGCCATGCTCAATTTCAATAACCTGGTGACCCTTTGCCTCAAGATAATTTTTAACTTTTTTATCGTCTGTTTGTTGATATAAAAACTTTGTTTTATGATTTAGGGCGCTAATAGTTGGGATTGAGAAATGATCTGGATGCTCATGAGATATCCAAACATACTCGAATTCTAAATCATTGATATCATGAGATCGATCATGCAACAATGACCACCCATCCTGAAATGCAGATCCAAAGAACCATGGATCGCAAAGGATTTTTGTGTTTTTGCTGGACACTAAAAGTGACGAATGATTAAGAAATTTTATATTGCTCATGAATTTAAATCTTGTTTAAAACATTTAGATTTTAACATTGAATCTAATGCTCTGTTCAAATCTACTCGACAGTTACAGACTTAGCCAGGTTCCTGGGTTGATCAAGGTCTGTGCCTCTTTGGCATGCCACTTGATAAGCGAGAATTTGAAGCGGAATGGTGTAGATAATAGGTGCTAATAGC
>CBFHIH010000081.1:0-3029 GCA_965655955.1 Candidatus Midichloriaceae bacterium
ATTTGCATTTTTTTAGAAAACCAATCTGTAACTTTTATATCTGTCTTTTTTACCTCAAACCCCATAAAAAGCTGGTTGCCCATTCCTTTTTGTTCAAAGTTAGGAGCAACTTGTCCTATTAAAACCTTATGCTCTTTTGTTGGATTTGTGATTTTTACATCAACATAATGTGTTGGCACATACTTAAGAGCAAACTTTTCCTTTATCTGTTGTGGCGTTAACCCTATCACATCTTCTTTTAGCATGACCCAGTGACCAAATTTCTCAGATTTAAGACCAGTTACTCTCACAAACTCATCTCCATGCTTTAATTGCATCTGAATTGCATTTGTCCCTTTTGTAAAGGATGGCTCATACTTAGGGTATATACTCTTTTCTATATTCCCTATTTGTTTGTAGTTTATTAATTGACTTTCTCTTGTATAAAAATATTTAACAGTGGCATCTGAAATGGTTATATCATTCGATACAACCATTTGTATTTTTTTAAAGTCCTCAGCTTCATTGATAGGATAGCCTTGTTTATTTAAAACATTTGCCGTTGCAAAAATACTAAGAAATTCAAAAGCGTCAGCTTGATCATCTGTTAATGTTATAGGATTATAACTTTCTATCTTATCTATAACAGGATCAAATATATCTCCAACCCATTTATTCTTTCCTTGTTCTGCCGCTTTATTATGACCTTTTAAAAATTTCTCAAGATATGGTTTTAGCTTTTCTCCAAGGAGATTAATTATCTTCTCCCCTTTATCTACTGAATTTTCACTAAAGATTTTTATATTAGAACCAGACTTAGATTTTTTGATTATTGCGTTTAGATCTATAGAACAATCTTTACATTCCGGATTAAGAAATTTTTCAAGGTCTTGTAGATTTTTATCATCAGATTTTAGATATCTATAGTATCCTGCCAATATTGCTATTTCTCTATCAGAGAAATTCTTCAGCTCTTTATGGGTATTACTGTTGCGCAGCTCTTTAATTAAACTCAACCCTTCTTCATTAGGGGCGCAAACATTATCATCATTTCCAGCTTGATAGTCAGATTGCGGGGATATTTGATCATTTATAGGATTATTTTGTGCTTTAGATGGGCTGTTAGGGATATCTTTGTGATGAATTTTTACATAATGAGGATTATTGCCTGATGGGTATTTGGCATTATGTGGGATGACCAAGGTCTTGCCGGCATATATCTTATTTGGATCAAGGATGTCATTGGCTCCTGCTAACGCTGCCTCACTCACTCCATGCTTTGCTGCTATCTCACTTAACGTATCCCCTGCCTCTATTTGATAGCCATTCTTTGCATCTCTATTGCTTAGATATCCATCTCTTGGGTCTCTATTGCCTGGATGCCCATTTGCTGAATGAGCTTCTTGCTTATCACCACCACCTGCCACTTCGCAAGCACTTATATCCATCATCACAAACTTATCATCACCTCTCTCATACCCTACTAACCTACTCTCCATAACCCCCTTCTCCATCATTATTCCCCTCATTTTCATCAGGGTTTTTTGTATGGCGCAGAATTTTCTTTTTAAGAGATGCAATTAGTAAGTGCATTGCTTCTATAGGAGAAATTTTGCTATTATGATAAATACTGCATTCTTGCATATCTTCAGAATAATCAAATTCTGCATAAATTTGTTGTAATCTTTCACATTTTTCTTCTTCCTCCAACCCTGAATTTGATAATGCAGACAATACAGACATTTTTAACTTATCTAGATCAAGCATCCTATCTGTTGCATTATTTTCTTTTATTAAATCTAAGATCATATCTTGTATCTCTCCTTTTTCGTATGACTGAATGTCAGCAAGTAGAGATATAGTGTCATTATAAGAATATCTTCTTGTTAATAATTCGTTAGCGTAAGACTCAATATTGTATTTAGAAATATAGTTTTTTTTATAAGCTTGATATACAGTACCCCACGACAGTACATTCATATCTTTCATAGCTTGGTAAATATCTACATCATGCCAAGTTTTACGCCCTATTACATTAAGCAATCGCTTTAAGCCTTCTTTAATTTTTTGCATATCATTATCATCAAATAATGATTTTTTATCATATAAAGCAAAAGCATATACATCTTCTAAAATACCCCAAGCGTATAAAAAACTACTTTTCCATACAGCATCAATATTTTTTAAATTAGCTAATAACGCTTCTAAATCACCTAATAACTTATCAATCATTATATCGCCTTTAGAATATTCATCTATTCTTTCTTTCATAAGCCCTATTTGTCTCAAATCATAATCATTATCCATCAATCACCTCCAAATCTAACGGTTACTACATTTCCATCTTCAGTTATTACCGTTACTTTATTAATGAAATCAAAGTGCTTAATTCTATTAGGTATATTGCCCGTTGATTGCGTTCCTTTTTCTATGACATGTTCCACCATTGCAGGCGTAAGACCTCGTCCTTGCATTCTATCTAATGCGTGTCCTGAATATTGTCTTTTATTTATAACTGTCGCTTTGTTAGTTCCATGTGGCACCGTCAATTCTTTACCCTTATGTCCAACAGGAATAGATGGATATGTGTTATCTAATGCAGTATCAGTATTTAATTTCTTAGTATCAGCATCAAAGTCTTTCAACTTTTTAGAAGGAAGATCATCAGTCTTAGTAACTAATTTTTTACCCCCGCCCTCTAGTATTAATTTCCCAGCCACTTTTGTGGCACCAGTCACTAATGTGGCATCACTTACAAACTTCGCTGTATCTAAAGCATCATCTAATAATAACTTCTGCTTACTTGTTAATCCTTCGTTCCATTCTCGCACATCTCGTTCAGCACTCTCTGCCTTTTTCACCATCCAATCATGCACTGCATCTGGAACCAACAAATTCACAGTGTCTCTATATATCTCCCAAACAGAAGATAGTGGTTTCAATACATAAGCTACACCATCTACCACCACCCCCGCTGTTTTCCCAGTGCTCTCAACAAATCCTTTAACCATTCCAGTGAAGTTAGGGTTATCTTTTTTAAATTTATCAGT
>CBFHIH010000082.1:0-2995 GCA_965655955.1 Candidatus Midichloriaceae bacterium
TCATGGGTTATTGTTAAAGATCCATTTGTAAAAAAGTCTGATAAGATGCCCTCTATATCAGCATTTGTTAAGAATTCACAAAGCTGTTCCCATGATGATGTCAAAGTTCTTTCGCTAGATGTTGAAGGCATTTCCCCCCATGCAATATTTGGTATTTTTTGGAATTATATGCAAATTATTATATAAAGCAATATATATTTTTTGCCACGCTAGATATTTTAGCATTGCGCACTACCTTGGGTTGTACTATAATAAAAAAGTATGAGGTTTCTCATGCAAAAAGTGGGAAGGTGATAAAATTGTTGTATCTACGTTATAGTAGTGGTCAAATTTTTTATATTTCCCGTCTTTATAATTTTTTAAGGGAGGGTAATGGTATGTCTAGTTCAATAGGTGTTCATTTAAATCAAGATGTGATGAGAGGTCTTTTGGCTAAAGATAGACAAGAGATTGTGGTTAAGTATGTCGGCAAAGATTTTGATATGGCGGAAGAGGTTGTTTCTACATTAGGAGGAATGGGTGTTTCATTTGGTGCGAGTACTTTGTATCATGCTTTGGCGGTGCCAGCTCTTTTGTCTGCTGGAGTTGCACCTTTCATAGTTTTCCCTATAGCTGGAGTAGTGGGTGCAGCATCGTTTTTTGGGGGGCAAGGGAGTGCTTCTGCGATTTATAACTTGACTGTAAGTTTGTTTCAAGCAGATGAGCCCATTGAAGATACTTCGGACCAGGTTTATTTTTATGATGGTTTGGAGGTTAGAGTTGTGAAGCATCATGAAGATGTTGCTGAGATTGATGATGCGGATGTTGCTCCTATTCAAGATAATTCTATACAAGATGAGCTTTCTGGGGTTGTTGAGCAATGATTTTGATGGAGGGCAGGAGATAGTGAATTTTGATGATCTAATCGAGTCTCAGATATGATTTATATATAAATAATAGGAGGTAAAATGTTAGTTTCTTATCCTTTAGGTATGTTTGCTGGTATGGGCGCTAAAGAGTTTTCTGGATATTTTTCAGATTCTATAGTTGCTAGCATTCTGTTTGGGAATGTAGCTGCTGAATTTGTTAGAAGTGCTATTGAGGATAGTTATTTGAGAAAATATGACGCTCCATGGATATATGGTAATGTAGATTTTTCTCAAAAAGCTTTTGATCTTTTTTCAGGTTCTTTCGGTAATATTGTTGGTACTTATCTAGCGCAAAGTTATAGTCCGGTGGTTAAAAGTATTGCTATTTCTGCGATGGGTGTTTTGTCTCAAAAGTCATTTGATTTTTTGAAGGCTAAGGTGTTTGAGGATGAAGATTCTTTTCTGTATTCTGTTAGAGAGAATATTGAGGTTGATAAAAACCATCTTGTTACGCTTTATTACAAGAATTATGGTGATTTGAAAGAGCTTGATGATGGCTTTGATATTCCCAGCGAGATTACTATTTCTTTTGAATAGATGTTTACATAATCAGCAAAAGAGTGTAACAGTATTTAGTGAATAAAATGAATGGTGTTTCTTATGGCTGGAAGTGTAAATAAGGTTATTTTGCTCGGAAATGTTGGTAAAGATCCTGATATAAGGGTGACGCAAGAGGGAAAGGAGATAGCCACTTTTTCTTTGGCGACAACTGATGTTTGGAAAGATAGAAACACTGGTGAGCGTCGTGAGAAAACTGAGTGGCATAGAGTGGTTGTCTTCATTCCAGCTTTATCTGACTTAGTGAAGAAATATGTCACTAAGGGGTCTAGGGTCTATATAGAAGGATCCTTACAAACAAGGGAGTGGAATGATCAGAGCGGTGTGAAGAAGTTTACTACTGAGGTGGTCTTGCAGGCTTATGAAAGCAAGGTGGTTTTGTTGTCAAATAGGTCTGAAAAAAAGGATCATGAGGGGTTTGGCGGTGGAGCCATAAGAGAAGATGATATTATAGATGATGATATACCTTTTTAAGTTATGGTGTATAGGCTTTCTGTTGGTGTGGTGTTGTATAATTCCTATGGCGATGTGTTTATAGGAAAGAGAAGGGGTTTGCAGATACTTCCTTGGAGCATGGTGCAAGGAGGTGTTGAAGATGGGGAGTCTTTTTATGATGCCTCTTTTCGAGAATTAAAAGAGGAGGTGGGGTTGGAAAAGAGTTGTGTTGCTTGTGTTTCTGAATCTAAAGACCTCCTTAGATATGATTTTCCTAAAGATTTAAAAGGGGGCGATGTTGTATCAAGGTATTCTGGTCAGGAGTTTAAGTGGTTTTTGTTCAAATTCACTGGATCGAATGATGATATCAATATCTTTTCTGATAATAAGGAGTTTTGTGATTGGCGTTGGTGCAATCCTAAGATTCTGATGAACTTTGTCGTTCATTTTAAGCAATTTGTTTACCACTCTGTTATTGATGAATTTTATCCAAGAATATTGACTGATATTAGTGAGTTGTGAATTTATCAGATTTTGATTTTTTTCTTCCAAAAGAGTTAATAGCGAAATATCCACCTGATCAGAGAGAGGGTTCAAGACTTCTTTATATGCATAAAAGTGGTTTTATTGATTATAAATTTCCCCAAGTGATTGATCTTTTGAGAGAAGGTGATGTGTTAGTGCTAAATAATAGTAAGGTTATACCTGCTTATTTGGTGGGTCGAGTTTTGCCTTCTGATGCTTATGGAGGGGTTAAGGAGTATGTCTTTTATCTTAATAAGCGACTCTCTAATAGTTCATGGTTAGCTTACTCGAAAAGCTTTAAAAAAATTGCATTAGGCGAGAAAGTTTCATTTTCTGATGTTTTGTTTGCTATTGTTAGTGAAAAGAGAAAAGGGGGCGAAGTGTGTCTTGAATTCGAAGAGCCTGTGTTGGATGAGCATTTGATGAAGGTGGGTAAGATGCCTATCCCTCCTTATTTCAATAGGGATCCAGTTGGGTTGGATGATGATAGGTATCAAACTGTATATGGCAAAGTTTCTGGTTCTGTTGCTTCTCCAACTGCTGGTTTGCATTTTACGGATGAAATTTTG
>CBFHIH010000083.1:0-337 GCA_965655955.1 Candidatus Midichloriaceae bacterium
CTCAACTTCTCGATTTCTGAGGTTTTCTGCGCAATTATTGCTGGTGCCTTTTCCTCTGGCTGAACCTCTTCATCTGGAGTGATGACAAACTTATCTGCCATGATGGATTCCGCAGAAGTTTTATCTTTTTTGTGATGTTTTATTCTGTCTTTATATCTTCTTAGTTGTGTTGCAACCCTGTCACTTGCCTTGTGAAAAGCCTTATAGGCATCATGATCTTCTCCATTGCTTTTTATCAAAACTTTTGTGCCAGTTCCTTCATTCACAATGATTTCCGCCTCAAACACTGAATGCTCTTTTTTCATTATGATGTGAGCGTTCACCGGGTTTTTAAAAT
>CBFHIH010000083.1:347-2991 GCA_965655955.1 Candidatus Midichloriaceae bacterium
GATTCATTGATGTGATTGTGAAGAGCTTCTCCTAAAGCAACCCCTTTGCCGTCTATTTGCACTTTCATTTTAGTCAGTAAAAAGTTAAATATATTCCAGGCTACTATAGTTCAGGAGTTATTGCAAAAGTAAGTTCGCTGTCACTTCTTGATAAAAGGATTTTTGCTTGGAACAATGTTGATCTTCACCGGCACCCCTTTCATTTCAAACTTCTGCTTCACTTCATTTAACAAAAATTTCTCAAAATGCTGACCAACGGCCTTTCCTGTTATTTTGTTGATAAAAAAGTCAAACACCGGAGGCTTTATGGAAGATTGGCGGACATATTTCACCTTAATTGGAATCTTGCCTGAATTCCTTGGTTGATTTCCCTCTTCATTCAAATCTCTTAACCAATTATTCAGCACAGAAGTGGTGATTTTTCTTTTGAAGACCTGCCATAATTTCACTGTTTGCGAAAATAAAGCATCTATATTCTTCTTGTTTTTAGCGCTGATATAAAGAATTTCGCTGTCTTTCATGACATTTGTGAATTTCTTTTTCATTAAAGGCGCCACATGCGAATCAAACTCCTTACGGTTGGATATCAAATCACTCTTATTAATCACAGGAATAAGCAGCTTGTTGTTCTCAAGAGTGAGGTTTGCTATGATTAAGTCTTGTTTTTCAAATGCGGTTTGCGCATCCATGATGAGAAAAACCACATCTGACATTTTAATTGCCTGAAGCGCTCTTTTGACTGATATCTTCTCAATGCCCTGCTCTACTTTGGCGTGCCTTCTTATACCTGCTGTATCTATCAGCTGAAAGTCTTTTCCAATCACTCTTGCGTCATATGTCACAAAATCTCGCGTTGTGTGCGCTATGTTTGAAACAATGCTTCTGTCAAAGCCCAATATGGAATTGAATAAAGTGGACTTGCCAACATTTGGGCGTCCTATTATTGAAATGGTTATTTTCCCTTCTTCATCTTCAAGAGCACAATCATCATCTTCCTCTGGCTTGACATCCTTCATGTGATAAGACAGCTCATCATAAAAGTCTTGAAAGCCTAATTTATGCGCAGAAGAAATATAAATTGGCTCACCAAAGCCAAGTCGCATAGCTTCTGCTTGCGTTAAATGCTTTTTTCCCTCTGCTTTGTTAGCCAGAAATATCACTTTTTTTCCTAGCTTCAAAACAATTTTTGCTAACGCTGCGTCTTCTGAAGTGATTGGGGTTTTTGCATCAACCATAAAAACAATCAAATCAACTGTCTCTAAAACACCTTTTAAATTTGACTTAATGACCTCACTGAAAGTTCTCTTTGCATTACTTGAATGCCAGCCCGCTGTGTCTATCAACTCAAATTTCAAGTTTTCAAAAGTCACCAAAGAAGATATATAATCTCTTGTTACACCTGAAACATCACTGATTATTGAGATGTTCTTGCGGCAAATTTTATTAAAAAAGGTAGATTTACCGACATTCTCCCTACCCACAACAGCAATTTTAAACATTATTTAGCTGGATATTTTTATTCCCTAACATCAAAATCATAACTTCTGAGCTTTTCTATTTCAAAAGCAGCATCTAAGCCTTTGATAATCGATGTTACCTTCCCAACTTCAGAAATCAAAGAATCACTCAAATTAGCCTTTTTTAGCTTTTCTATGTGCAGCCTCACACAAACATCGCAACAATTTAAAATGGAAGCTGTGAGACAATATATAGTAAAATCATCCTCATTTATACTGTGTTCCTTGAGATTAATCAGTGCAAGCTCCAAATTTGATGGAGAGATCACATCTGAAGAAAATTTTCTAAAATTCTGATAAGTGTTAGTTAAAGCCATGTTACTGACTGCAATTTTACAGGCATCTGCTTCTGTGCTATTGAGATATTCCTTTGCATCATCTCTTATGTAATTTAATAGCACTTCATTCTTGAGCGCATATCCGCAAGTTAACGCAATACCAAAGATTAATTTTTTAGGCAATTCAAAGGAATTACTATAAAAAACCTTTATTAGCCCTTCTTTGACATCTTCTGCATAATAAGGAAGTTTTTTTATAATCTTATTTATCGTCATTTTAAAATTCAAGAATTAGGTCTGTGGCAAAGCCATATGGGATATCTATAAAACACTTTTTCAACAAATGCTATAGTAATTTTAATAAATGTTTTGAGATATTTATGTCTTTATTGATTTGAAACATTAGCTGATCTACGCTCTCAAATTTTCTTTCTGGTCTTATGAATTTTAAAAATTCAATATTCAAATGGTGGCTATAAAGATCTTGGTTGAAATCAAATAGATGAACTTCCAAAATAGGCGTGTTTCTCTCAGTTAATGTTGGCGCATATCCTAGATTTGCAATGCCACACTTTCTTATTTGCAACTCTTTGATATAGCACGACACTAAATATACACCACTTAAAGGATACGTATAACCCGGCGCGAGATTTAAATTTGCTGTTGGAAATCCTAATTTTTTTGCTATCTTCTTGCCGTAACACACCGTGCCACTGATTGAATAATTTCTTCCCAACCACTCATTTACTGATTCGATTCTGCCTGACATCAAAAGACTCTTAATTTTAGTGGAAGAAACAGAAATATTATTCTTTTTGATGTGATTAACCGCAAAATAATCAAAAGTGT
>CBFHIH010000084.1:0-590 GCA_965655955.1 Candidatus Midichloriaceae bacterium
TATGGTAGTAAAGATGAGAGAGCATAGTGGCAAGTTAACAGAGGGGGAGAAGTCATTGATAGAATTAACGCAGATACCAATACTAAGGATAATAGCAGTACAGAATGCATTTATGGCAGGGAATTCAGTTATGAACGTGAATGAGTTTGCAGACAGCATAGCGTATGATTATTTGCTGGGGTATTTAGAGAAGCAATTAGATTTTGTAGCAGTGAATTTAAGTCAGCTGGAGAAGGTGCAGATGGATGCTACTCATATAACTGCATTTAAAGAGGATATAGCAAGAGTTAGAAAGATCATTAGTGATAAGAGATTCGGATCATATCAGAGGATGCTAGCTGTGATCAGTGTGATTGAGAAGAGTAATTTAGTAGAGAAGAAGATGGAAGACATGTTTAGGACATATAATGAGGCAAGAGCATGAGTAGAATAAGCTATACAATACATACATATGGAGGAGGAGAGGCATTAGATCTGACATTTAATGCGATAGCAGCGATATTAAAGAATAATGCATTTGAGTATGCATTTTACATAGCATCGGTAGTATTTGGGATATGGGTATTGATGACGAGTGTGATTAAGAACCA
>CBFHIH010000084.1:600-2959 GCA_965655955.1 Candidatus Midichloriaceae bacterium
GATGGTGCCAATAAAGTGGTTGTTATGGTATTGGGTAGTAACGAGTGTGATATTGGTACCAAAGACAACGATAATGATAAAAGATCCGATTACCAATTATGAGAGGACAGTGGATAATGTACCATATTTACTTGGAGCATTTGGGGGCATAGTGTCATCGATAGGGCATGGGATCACGGATGTAATGGAGACATTCTTTAGTTTACCAGATTATAAGAAATATGGAGAGAACGGATCAATGTTTGCATCGAAGATACTAAAGAACATGCCGAAATATAGGATAAGAGATGGGGTATTTAAAGAGAATATGGTAAGATTTATCAAGCAATGTGTTGTGATGGAAGCATTGTCTGGGGGTAAGTATACAGTAGGAGATTTAAATAAGAGTGATAATATATGGGCATTGGTCAGAGATAATGCGAATCCAATTAACGGATTTAGTTATAGAGGGAAAGATGGGACAGATATATATAGTTGTCAAGAAGGTGCTAAGAAATTAGAGCAAGACTTCAGGGGTGCTACTAAGGGATTAGCGACATATATGGGCAAGGTATATAGACCTAGCAGAAACAAAGGGAAGAGTGTATCGGATCAGACGTTTGAGAATTTCTTTAAGGAGCAGTTAACAGGGAGTTTTCAGTTTATGTCAAATATAGCTAATAGTGCAGAGGAGATCTTAAAGCAAGAGATGATGATCAATGCCATAGAGGATGTGAAGCAAAGTTATGCAGTAGCGAAGGCTACGGTACAGCAAAGAGCGTGGCATGTTGTAACGGGAGAATTGGCATCAAACTTTTTAGTGAGTATGAAGATCGTACTTGAGACATTAGCATATGCAGGATTTATATTTATAGCGATCATGATGATGTTGCCAGGTGGAATTAATATTTTGGGGAAGTATTTAGGGATATTGATATGGCTACAGTTATGGGCACCGTTATATGCAGTATTAAATATGGTAATGAGTTTAGTAGCGAGGCATCAGACAGAGGGTATATTAGGTGGAGAGGGTTTGACAATGATGACATCAGTAGGGCTTGAGGGGTTGCACAGTGATATGGAGGCAATAGCAGCAATGGCGAGTGCATCGATACCATTTATATCATATGCATTATTGCAAGGTGGAGTTGGAGCATTTATGCATTTAGCAGGAACGATGACAAGTGCAATGTCAGGAGCGGCGCAATCATCGGCAAGTGATATAACAAGTGGGAACTTATCAATGAACATGGTGTCACATGGAGGCAGGGCACAGCAGCAGCATATAGGATTTAAATTAGATACGGGGCTTAGTTATAAATCAGGCAGGATGGATATGGAGAGTATGGGTGGAGGTCAGCAATTCATGACAGGGAGTGGTCAATTAGGGATGATGGCAGGTCAGGGGTATACGACATCGAAGTTACCAGATCAGGTGACGATACAAAGAGCGATGAACGAGAGTATAAATGCTGGGGTTATGCATGAAGAGAGTATCATGAGTGGGCATAGCCAGGCGTATGAGAAAGCGTATTCAATGGCGGTTAATTCAGAGAAGGCGTTATTGCAATCAATGTCAAAGAATGTAGGGCAGAGTCAGGGATGGCAGTTATCAGACAATACCAAGAGTGCTGATGGTATAAACAAGACATTGCAGTTTAATAAGATGTTATCGGAGAATGAGGGTTATACATCAGCGCAATCAGCAGAGATATCATTAGCAGTTGGCGGTGGTATAGCGAAGTGGCTTGGTATCAATAGTAGCTTTGGAACAAAGAAAGCATATGAAGAAGCATTACAGAAGGGGAAGAGCTTGGCTGAGGGCAATGGATTAACAGAGCATTTAGAGAAAGGAGTATCTAGTATAAAGGATGTAAGGTTTAATGAAGGGATGGGAGAGGAGAAGAGGATAGCGGATAATTTACAGACAAGTCTTGGAGAGATGGAGAGAGCGGGGCAAATGGTGAGTATATCACAGTCATTAATAGATAAGTTAAATAACAGTAAGCAGATAGCAGAGTCGTTAGGGATAGGGGTGTCAGAAGATGCGACAGAGAAGTTTATAGATTATTTGGCGAAGAAGACGGATGGTTCAGGGAATATAATGGGAAGAGATGGAGCGTTGCAGTTTATGACAAGCAGCAGAAAAAGCTTAAACTACGCAACGGTTCTTATGGACTTTAAAGATAATGTGGCAAGTAGCTTAGGAATGGGAGAGGGGGCAAAATCAGCGCTTGTTGATAGAACTAAGGATAGTACATATCAAGCTTCTTATTATGATAAAGGCAAAAAGACGCAATCAGGTGCAATGGCTGAAGTCATAAAAGATAAGTCGCCATATGGTGACTTTAACAAAGAGCAGGCTAAGAATAACTTAGGG
>CBFHIH010000085.1:0-2819 GCA_965655955.1 Candidatus Midichloriaceae bacterium
CATAAATGAATGCGATCTACATGATAAATCATTACTGCTCACTACCTCCTTCATTTGATACTCAAATTCAAACAAATGTCCTATTCCTTTCTCTTCACCATTATCCGTTATCGTCACTACATTTAAATCAGATAACTTCCCAAATGTTTGACTCTTATCCTGATACCATGGTATTATGTCTTTACATTTTAATGTACCTTCTCCTCCTAACTTAAATACCCTGCCTGGACTTTTTATCATAAAAAAGAACTCATCTACACATGGTATTACTAAATCATCACACCTTACTTCATCTGCTACTCTTTCATTACCTTTACATGTCTTACTTAAATCTATAAATCCTATATCTTCTTCCATCTGAGTTGGACATTTTACTATTTTATCTCCCTTGGATTGATATACATCTGCTCCCATTAATATTGTTAATATATCTTTGCTATATATATATAAATCACTTGCATCAAAACTCTTAAATGTTATATAGGGCACTGATTCGATGTTTGCCAATGGTACAGCTGAATAATCTGCAACTTTTATATTTACTGCATATCCCTCATCTACACAACATAATGTTAGTCCTGTAAATACATTGCTCTTCTTTAGCTCTTTGTCATTTATACATTCCCCATTCTCTGCAAAATCCGACCTTTCTCCATATTTATAATATACTGTCACCACCTCTTCTGACAAACATTTTACCATTTCATACTCTACAATCGCAGACCTCTCCTCCGTATCTAAAGTTCCTTCTACCTTTATCTTCATATCTAAATCTTCTCCTGGCATACATTTAAGAGTATTATCCTCAGATTGAGGTAAATACTTACCTACCCCACTAATATCTCCAAATTGCACTTCTTTTTTGCCATCTACACATCCAATCACTAATGTCACATTCTTATCTAAACTTGGATTTAACATTTTACCCTTTACTTCAAGTGAATCCACTATATATTCTTTACTCCTTGGACATAAATCTTCTCCCCCCATACCTACAGACAAACCTATTACATCTATTATCATTTTAGCATTATTCTCAAATCCACATTCGTCAATTACTTTTGTTGTTATATTATACTCTCCAGGCTCCACTTGTTTAGTTGGCATTAACGTAAGCATACCTTCTTTACTTTCTTCATATCCTTCTATCCAATCAAATCCTTCAAGCCCATAATAACTTAATTGACCATATTCTTTATCTGGTTTACTAAAATATACTTCTTTTACTTCACATTGTTTGATTGCCACTCTTACTTCTTCATAACTTGGCATTGTTGACTCTTCAACTATTATTGATATCTCAGATTTTACATCTTCTTTACAAGCAATTTTAGTTAATGCTGTAGCACTATATACACCAGGCTCCACATCACTAGTTGGATTAATATTAAAATTTCCCGTTTTATTATCAAATCCTGTTACCCAATCATATTTCCCCTCTCCATCAAAACTTGTAAAAGCAGTATCATAAATTTGCTTAACTTGGATCGATTTTGTTTGGCACTGCTTTATATTTTCAATTACCTTTGGAGTTGTTCCTATAGATACACTTGCAACTTCAACTTTGATCTCCACTTGAACCTTAAACCCACACTGATCTTCTGCAGAAGCTTTGATGCTATATTTACCTTTCTCTGTATTAGAATTTGGCTTTAAAACTATTTTGCCTGAACTACTAACATCAAAACCAGTTATCCAGTCTAAACCAGAATTATCAAAATTATTATATGTTATATCTCCATACTTTACATTTGGCTGGCCAAAATGCACTTCCTTCTCATCACATCGATTCACACTTGCCTCCACTATTTCATAGATTGGCATCGCAGTCTCTTCCACAGTAATTTCCTTTGTTAACAAAAGTTCTTTACTGCACACACTTGTTGCAACAGTTTTAACATTATATTTTCCTGGCTCTACATTATTTCTTGGGCTTATTAAAAATTCACTGGTGCTAGTATTAAAATTCGATACCCAATCATATTTTCTCTCCCCATCAAAATTGTCATATATTGTGTCCAACTTGATATAAGAAGAATCGACATCAAAACTAACACCTTTTGTCGCACATTGTTTTATACTTTCTCCTGCTACAGCCACTGTAGATAAATGAAAATCACATGTGGTCGAAGTTGTCGTCGTGGTTGTCGTCGTAGTATATGTTACATCTTCAAATACTTGTCCATATACTCCATAGTCGCTTCCATCTTGCCCTTTGCTTTGCCAAACAATACAAAACTTTCCACTGCTCATTGCCGCAACAGCTGGATACATCTGTGCATTGTTAGCATAGGTATTTATTCTAAATTCAGAATCTAACTTTGTCCCATCTACATTAAATATTTGTCCATATATTCCAAGATCACTCCCATCCTGCAAATAGCTCTGCCAAGTAATGATAAACTTACCATCATTTAGTTTGGTAATTGCAGGTCTTGATTGATGATTTGTTGTTTGCGTATTTACAGTAAATTCAGAACCTATCTTTGCCCCATCTACATCAAACATTTGCCCATATACTCCATATCCACTCCCGTCCTGCTCATTACTATGCCATGTGACAACAAATCTCCCATCCAATAAACCCACTACAGATGAAGAATCTTGAGAACCAGAACTATAACTATTAATTTGAAACTCAGAACCTACCTTTGCCCCTTCTGCATTAAACATCTGTCCATATATTCCATACCCACTCCCGTCCTGCTCATTACTATGCCATGTGATAACAAATTTATCTGCACTTAAACCAGCAACTGAAGGCCATGATTGATGATTTGTTGTTTGCGTATTTACAATAAATTCAGAACCTATCTTTG
>CBFHIH010000086.1:0-2803 GCA_965655955.1 Candidatus Midichloriaceae bacterium
GAATACCGGTTGATATACATAAACAGGAAAACAAATCAGCTGCAGAGGTAATAATGACAACATTACATGCTGGAGGTAAATTTGATGATAACTCCTATAAAGTATCTGGCGGCCTTCATGGAGTAGGTGTATCTGTTGTAAATGCACTTTCTGAAAAATTATCATTAGAGGTTCATAAGGATGGCTTTGTGTATGAACAAGATTACTTAAACAGTTTTCCAGTAAAACCTCTTAAAAAGTGTGGTAGTTCAACTAAGAATGGAACATCTATACAATTCTTGCCCAGCACAAAATATTTTAAAAATCTAGATTATAAAGATGATGTGATTAAGAAAAGATTGAAAGAATTAGCATTTTTGAATTCAGGCATCAATATTTCATATTCAAATGATATTACAGGAAAAACAGTAACATATTATTATGAGGGTGGCCTCAAAGAATATATAAATGAGGTCCTTCAAAATAAGAAAGAAATTCATAATGAACTTATTTATGTTGACCCTTTCAAAAAAGGAAATGACTCTGTTGAAATATCTATGAAGTGGACATCGTCATATACAGAACAGATTCTCTGTTTTACGAATAACATTTATCAGAAAGATGGCGGGACACACTTAAGTGGCTTTAAGTCTGCATTAACCAGATCACTTAATAGCTATTCTAATAAAATGAACGGCAAACAAAAATTTGAAATTACAGGCGATGACTGTAGAGAAGGTCTTGTTGCTATTATATCTATCAAAATGTCAGACCCTAAGTTCTCATCACAAACAAAAGACAAGCTTGTTTCATCAGAAATTAAAACTTTAACAGAAACAACATTATCTTCTAAACTATCTGAGTTTCTTGAGGAACACCCAAAAGACGCAAAATTAATTATAAGTAAAATACAACAAGCCGCCATAGCAAGAGAAGAGGCTAGAAAGGCAAAAGACTTAATAAGAAGAAAAGACCCTCTAGGTGTTGCAAATTTACCCGGTAAGCTCGCAGACTGTCAAGAAAAAGAAAGAGAACTATGTGAGTTATTTATTGTAGAGGGTGACTCTGCCGGTGGTTCTGCAAAACAAGCAAGAGACAGAAAAACACAAGCAATATTACCATTGAAAGGCAAAATTATGAACACTGAAAGATCGCAAGACTATAAGATTTTATCATCCACCGAAGTAGGCTCTCTAATCTCTGCTCTAGGGTGTGGTTTTAATCACGACTCCGATGACTTTGATCTTTCTAAACTTAGATATGGGAAAATTATTATTATGACCGATGCAGATGTTGATGGCGCACACATTAGAACTCTGTTATTAACACTTCTAGCTCGAAAATTGAAACCATTATTTGATGAAGGGAGAGTCTTTATTGCTCAACCCCCTCTTTATAAAATTAAAAAAGGTAAGTCAGAAAAATACATATCAAATGATGAGGAGCTTAATATGTTTCTTTCAACATCTTTTTTTGATAGTAAACATATTGTTTCAAACAAGACTAAACTAGACCCGCAAGAGTCATCTAATGTTTTAATTAATTACTCAAGTATTACATCTACACTTAAAAATATCAGTAAATTAAAAGACAAAATAGTGCTAAAGGCAATGTCATTTATTCCACCCCTTTCTATTGAAAGCCAATATGACAGACAAGTTCTTAATAAATATATTCAACATCTTGGCGAGGCTGTTAGAGCATTGTCTCCAATTAATATTGCTTATACTTTCTCACATGACATTCTTGAACATGAATCTTTTCAAATAAATATTATAAAGAAAGTAAATGGAATTGTAGATCCGACAATATCACCTATTAATAAAAAGTTTTTCTCTTCACAAACCTATAAAAATTTAATGTCTAAAGATCTGTATAAATTTCATAATAAACAACTGTCTCTTGTAGGAGAGTCTATTAACGAAACCTTTTCTAATATGTACGAGCTTTGTGAATATGCATTAGAAACTTCTCGTAGGTCTATATCTCTTCAAAGATATAAAGGGCTTGGAGAGATGAATCCGTCTCAACTTGCTGAAACAACTATGAACCCTGAAACTAGGTCGCTACTACAGGTAGCTCAGATTCCTGATGATGATTACTCTGTCTTTGACACTCTAATGGGAGAGGATGTTGAAAAAAGGAGAGATTTTATTGTCGCCTCATCTAATCTGTTAGAACATGTAGATGTTTAATGAAAATTGTTACCTGGAACGTTAATTCAATAAACGTAAGGCTGCCGAATATCTTAAAATATTTAACTGAATACAAACCAGATATATTATGTTTGCAAGAACTTAAATGCTTAGATGAAAAGTATCCGTCAGAAGCACTGCAGGACGCTGGCTATGAGAGTGTTCAATCATGCCAAAAAACATATAATGGCGTTTCAATAATATCAAAAGCAAAAGGTCAAAATATTGAACTTAATCCTGTGAACATAACAGATGACGAGAAGAGGTCTATAGCGGGTACCTACAATGGAGTTCGAATCATTAATTTCTATGTCGTCAACGGTCAGGCTATTAATTCTGATAAATACCTACATAAGCTCAATTGGCTCAATAAAGCATCCAACTATATTAGTGAGCAGCTCAAACTGTATCCCAAGCTCATTGTTCTGGGAGATTTTAATATTGTGCCGAGGAAAGAAGACGCTTATGACTTTTCGGTAGATGATATCTTATGTTCTAACAAAGAAAGAGATGCACTTCAATCTATTATTAACCTAGGGCTAAACGATTGTTACAATGAAAAAATAAATGAATCTCCTTATACATGGTGGGATTATCGAGGCGGAGCTTTTCATAGGGATATTGGGTAT
>CBFHIH010000087.1:0-2199 GCA_965655955.1 Candidatus Midichloriaceae bacterium
AGTTAATATGGCAGAAGCATTTGAAATATATAGAATAATAAACTAGGTTTATGAATTTCAAAATTAATGATCGTTTAATTGGTATAGATCAACCACCTTTTATTGTAGCAGAGTTATCTGCTAATCATAACGGCTCTTTAGAACGTGCTTTAAAAACTATTGAAGAAGCAAAAAGGTGTGGTGCTGATGCTATTAAAATTCAAACATATACAGCTGATACAATGACTATTGATTGTGATTTGCCAGATTTTAAGATTAAAGGTGGATTATGGGATGGTTATAAACTTTATGATTTATATAAATGGGCAGAAACACCGTATGATTGGCATGAGGCAATTTTTTCTCATGCAAATAAAATTGGAATAACAGTTTTTTCCACTCCATTTGATGAAACAGCTGTCGATTTGTTAGAAAAATTAAATACTCCTTTATACAAAATCGCATCATTTGAGATAGTAGACTTACCTTTAATTCGTTATGTTGCTAGCACTGGAAAACCAATGATTATATCAACTGGTATGGCGTCTGAATACGAAATCGATGAAGCTATAACTGCAGCAAAAGATGCTGGATGCAAGGAGCTTGTTCTACTTCATTGTATTAGTAGCTATCCAGCACCAATTGATCAGGCAAATATCAAGCAAATCCAAAATCTTGCTAAGCGATTTAATGTTATCACAGGTTTATCTGATCATACTTTAGGAACAACCGCATCAGTTGCATCTGTTGCATTAGGTGCGTGTTTGATTGAAAAACATTTTACTTTGAGCAAAAAAGATAAAGGACCAGATAGTCAATTTTCTTTAGAACCCGAGGACCTAAAAAAACTTTGTATAGAAACAAAAGAAGCTTGGCTTTCACTTGGAAATATGAGTTTTGAACGTCAAAAAGCTGAAAAAAATAGCAAGGTATTTCGCAGATCCTTGTATTTTGTAAAAGATCTTCCTGAAGGGCACACAATTAAATCTGATGATATTCGTAGAATTAGACCAGGTATGGGACTTTCCCCAAAGTATATTGATGAAATTTTGGGAAAAAAAATAGTTAAAAGTGTTTATAAAGGCAAAGCTGTGACCAAAGAAGATATTAATTAAACTTTTTATTTAGTAATTGTTAAATATAATTTAATGGTTTTCTTACAGGTATTTTTGCATTTTTCATAGCTGTTTTAGCACCTAACGGTGTCTGTTCTGTAAAGTGAAACATACTTGCTGCTGCAACTGCGTTTGCGCCACTTTTTTTCACGGCATCAACCATATCTTGATAATTACCAGCGCCACCAGATGCAATTACAGGAATCTTTACTTTATTTACGATTGTTTCAATTAATTCTAAATCGTAACCTTTGAGAGTACCGTCTTTATCTATTGATGTTAGCAAAATCTCACCTACTCCACGATCTTCCATTTCCTTTGCCCATTCAATAACATCTTTACCAGTATTTTTTTTTCCTGCATGACTATAACACTGCCAACCTTTATTATTTTTTTTTAATTTTGCATCTATGCTTATCACAACGCATTGACTGCCATGTAATTTTGCAATTTCTGATACAAGATTAGGATTTATATAAGCCTCACTATTAATTGAAATTTTATCTGCGCCAGCTCTAAGTAATTTCTGAGTTTGATTTATACTATTTATCCCTCCACCAACAGTTAAAGGGACAAAACAATGTTTTCCAAATTCATTTATTGATATGTAATCTAAGTCATCAGATGAAAGATGTGCACTAATATTTACTAAAATTAATTCATCTACTTCTCTTTGGTTATAAACTTTAATTGCAGGTAGAATAGAACCAATATTTCTCCAACTATCAAAACCAACACCTTTGACTAAGTTATAATTTTTCCATAACAATGTGGGAATGACGCGTACTTTTAACATGCAGGATTATTTATAAAGTTCTGTAATAATTTAAATCCAGCTTTGGAACTTTTTTCAGGATGAAATTGAGTCCCCCAGATATGGCCATTTCTTACAGCAGCAACTACAGAAACACCATACTCAGTTTTTGCAGTTATATGATCAGGATTTTCAGGATTAAAAGCATAGCTATGTACAAAATAGAAATCAGTATTTTCTGATATTTCTTTAAACATACCTTCAGATTTTTTTGTGTATTTGACCTCATTCCAACCAATATGAGGAACATTTAGATTACAGCCCATATCTTTTAAATTTATTACTGAACCT
>CBFHIH010000087.1:2209-2566 GCA_965655955.1 Candidatus Midichloriaceae bacterium
TAAATTCATCTGATAAACCTTCCATGCCAGTGGAAGCTAAAAGTTGCATTCCTAGACATATACCTAAGATTGGTTTTTTTTTCTCTTTCACTTCATTAATTATCACGCCAAACCATCCATTATCTTCAAGTATTTTTGCACACTTTGAAAAATTTCCAACCCCGGGAAGTATAATACTATCTGAAAAATATAAATCATTTGGATTATCAATCAGAACTGGTTTTACTTTTAGTTCTTCCAGAGATCTGAACACAGATCCAAGGTTACCAACACCATAATCAATTATAGCAATTTTCACAGGTTATCGTAATTAATCTTAGTTAAATTTCCTTTTTTATCTTTAATTAAATTTCCAGA
>CBFHIH010000088.1:0-2434 GCA_965655955.1 Candidatus Midichloriaceae bacterium
ATCTGCAAGATGACAGACTGTTTTCAAGCCATTACAATTATTTTTTTCTAACAACCATTGAATAGCATGTATTTTATTTTTTTGAAGAAATTTTTTCTTTGATGTACTGGATGCATCTATGAGCGCTTGCGTTATCACTGCTTTCCATAGGCTTTTATAAGAATTTATCTCTTTTTTTTCTATAAAGCTATCTGAAACTTTAATCGATTGATGAATTGAATAATCTTGGTTATGGAAAATATTCATATCTCTCCTCTTTTATTGGTTATTTTTACTGAGTATATCGGCTATTAAAAGTGATATATAAAAAGAGTAGATTATCTTGATAATTTAAGGAAGAGAAAAGATGTTATTTTAAAAAAACTTATTTTGGAAGCGTAAATATTAGATAGTGTATAGATAGAAAAAAGGCTAGGCATGTAATGATCCCCAAAAATCAGACCAGTGTAAGAGAGACACAAATTAAGAATGAAGATGACCCCAAGTTCGGACCGGCTTTGATGCATACCCCCTTATGGCATGGCATTTAGTAAAATTTAAGCAACTTTTTTAGATATTGGCATTCCTAAGGTTGTAAGTTTATTTAAAATAGATGTAGCAATAACTGCTTAATTTTTTTGCCGCCTTATATCTCTAGAATGCATCTTTGCTCCTATAATTTTTTTATATCTCTGCATGGAAAGCTCTGCATAATTCTGAAGGCCATATTGGCGTATCTTGTACCATCCTTTATAACCATGTTTATCTATAATATCCAAAGTTTTATTCCTCTCTGCATGCCATTCATCTGATATTACTGCGTTTTCTCTGGGGGAAATAACTATTTTTGCATTTTCATTTTGCCTTTCTATTTCTTCGTATACTTTTTTGGTATCATATGCTCCATCCGCTACATACCTGTCTCCCAGACCTTATGTTTGGTTTAGTAGATCTGAAGCTACTTCAGAATCATGCACTGACTTTTCTGTTAATTCAACTCCTTGAATTATATGATTATCATCCACGATCAAATGCAGCTTCTTCCAATTTCTTCTTGGTTTTACCTTATGTTTCTCTTGATGCCATTCATCTTTACCATATTGCTTAAGACCTGTGGAATCAAGTGTTATAATCCTCTCTTTGCCAGCCTCTAGCTCTGCCTCGTTTTTCTTATTTTTTTATATCTTTTTCATACCATAATTCCTCTATCTCATCTGAGATCCATACCTCTAAACTCCCTCTTTTCTTCAATGACAAATTATAATCCGGCCAGTTTTTCACTTTGTAGTTTTGTTGCTTGCGGATCATTTAATTTTTTACTGCCATTTCCTAAAGTTTTTTAATGTTTATTCATGACTTATACAACTTTTAGGTTTTTTTGGGAATAGCTGAGGGGGGTTATGCAACAATGCGTAATAATAATCCTTTCTTGCCACCTATCTTCTCTATATACCCCATCACACCCTTTATCTCAGATGCACTAAGCTCTTTTATCTCCTTGCCTATCACCTGCTTCACTACTCCAACCAATTCCTTAATAACCACTACCTGCTTACCTGTATCTCCACTTAAACTTATCTTTACTCCATTTAATTCAACAACTCGAAGCATCCCTTTGATATCATTCTCGCCTCTGCCTCTTATGCCAAGCAACCCTTCTATCTCTATTACATCTCCTTTATTTAAACTCCCTACCCCCTCTCCTTTCCCTATCTCTCTTATAAATAACCCTACCCCCTTTACATCCTCTTCTTTACTGCTAAGCGTTATACCTAGCTCTTTTAATGCACCTGTTTTTGGGCAAAGAGCCAGACAATCTATACTCAGATGCTTTAAAGAGAGGGGTCCCTACTATAAAAGGTATGATAGAATTTAATATTGATAAATTTACACTTGATCCGATACAATATATACTCAATGATCCCGATATTAGTAAAAATGGTGATGTAAATAATCAACATTTCTTAGATGGTGCAATAGCTGCAACTCTAACCACCTTAGATCGAGGGACAGATGAGGGATTGCTCTATGCACTTGGCAAGCAAAGTAAATGGTATAAATATCATACAATTAAAATGGGTATTATTACGGATGCTATTGATTACAGTATAAATTTACAAGAACAAAATAAGATTTGTACAAATTGCAATAATGCAGTTAATTATATTGTTGCTGGCGCGCAAACAGTTATAAGCAGTAGCATTGCTGGCGTAGCAGGCCTTGGAAGTGGTTTTCTAGCAGGCCCACTAGGCGCTATAGGAGGGGCTGCTGCGACCTCAACGGCATATTCAGCATCTGGATTAAATGAAGAAGTTGGAAATCTAGTAAGGCCAATTGCTCAACATATTGTGAAGTTTTATCATGAAATCAAAAAGTAATATGATAAATAGCATTTTTAAAAGAATATTACATCGCTTTAAAGTGGAATTACAAAGACAAAAAACATATCTGATAT
>CBFHIH010000089.1:0-2430 GCA_965655955.1 Candidatus Midichloriaceae bacterium
TCACTTCAGGAAATTATTGATTCAAAGCCAGGACTTGGAGATTTAATAAAGCAAATCAAACCTTTCCTTTCAAGGTAGGTATTGCATATGGTAAATACAATATTATTATCTTAAAAGTTATACAATTAAACTAATGCAATCTATAGCAACAATAGGAAATGCAACTTTGATTGCTTATGAAAATTTTCTTCCAATTTTGAGCACTGATCCTTGGTTTGGTGATGAAGATGATGCTTATTTTGGTAGCTGGACCTTGAGTCATGAGATACCAGAAAAATATAAAAAAGACATTTTAAACTCTCGTTATCTTTGGTTTTCTCACGGCCACCCTGATCATTTGAATCCAAATTCTCTTAAAAGGTTTGAGGGAAAAAAGCTTTTATTGCCCGATCATGTTGGTTCAAGAATCTATGATGATCTTAAAAATAAAGACTTTGCCATAAAGGTATTGCCCGATAGAAAATGGGTAGATTTAACATCAAACATAAGGGTGATGTGCATTACAACGATTATGCAAGACTCAATTTTGTTATTAAGTATAGGAAAAAAATTATTTTGTACGCCGGTACAATTGGTGGACATGCTGGAGCCTTGTATTTAATCAAAGCTTTTAACCAGATTAAAAATAGTGATATTGAATTGTGGCTTTGCGGCAAGGGAAATGATCATAATATTAAAAAATTAGCTTATAAAGATAAACGGATTAAAATTTTTGGCTATGTTTCAAAAAGAAAATTAGAAAAATTAGGTTATGAGGCGGATATATTTGTAAACCCCAGACCAAGCAAAGGAAATGAAACAAACTTTCCATCAAAAATACTATTCTATTTATCTTATAAAAAACCAATAATTTCAACTAGAACTGGATTAAGTCCAAAGTACAATAGTGTTCTATATTTGTTAAGAAATGAAAAAATTCAAACACTAACTGAAAAATTAAACCAGCTAGTTTTATTAAATCAAAAACAAAAAAAAATATTAAAAAATAAAATTATGTTTTTTAACAAACATAACACTTGGGATATCCAAACAAAAAGATTTGTACTTTGGTGTAATAAAATTTAAATCATTAGTAATATTTTTCTTGAAGCTTGGTCTTTGATTGCCCAATTAATTATCAGTCTTTACGGATTATTGTTTAGTATAATATTTTATGTTATAATTTGACAAAAATATCTTTTAATAATTAATCATTTTAATAAATGAATAAAGCTAAAGAAAAAATGGTCACCAGCTTATCTAATAATCTTTACTTAAAAGGTTGTTAACTTGAAATATCGCGCTGAAATTGATG
Source organism: Candidatus Midichloriaceae bacterium (assembly GCA_965655955.1). GTDB lineage: Bacteria > Pseudomonadota > Alphaproteobacteria > Rickettsiales > Midichloriaceae > CBFHIH01. The sequence continues at coordinate 1,295 of CBFHIH010000089.1, forward strand.
GCTTGCGGGCACTTGCTGTTGTCCCTATAATTTTATTTCATGCTGGGTTTGAATTATTTAGCGGGGGTTTTTTAGGTGTTGACGTTTTCTTTGTAATCAGTGGTTACTTGATTACAACAATCCTTATTGCAGACATTGAGAACAAGTGTTTCAGTATCACTAACTTCTACGAACGACGTGCTAGACGAATACTTCCAGCCCTAACTATTATGACAATTACTACAATTATTTTAGGCTGGTTTGTATTAACACCGTATTTTTTTAGCGATTTATTTCAGACAACTGCAGCCATATCGTTTTTCGCATCAAATATCTTGCTTTATATAAAATCTGGATACTTCTCGCCCATATCTGAACTTAAGCCTTTTTTACATACTTGGAGCCTTGCTGTAGAAGAACAGTATTATATAGTTTTCCCTATATTTTTGGCTTTTGTATGGCGGTTTGGACGAAGAGCAGTTTTTTGGACGACTGTTTTTTTATGCTTGGTTAGTTTGTTGATGAGTGAATGGAGTTGGAGGGTTGATGAGGAAGCTAATTTCTACTTATTGCATACACGTGCATGGGAGCTGCTTACTGGTTCAGTATCTGCTTTTATTGTTGAGAAGAAAGGTGTTCAGAAAAATAATCCTTTAGCTCTACTTGGCTTGGCAGCAATTATTTTTTCAATCTTTTTCTTCGATGAAACAATGCCATTTCCTAGTGTATACGCCTTAGTGCCAGTGTTTGGCGTAGTGCTTTTAGTGTTGTATGCAGAGAAAGAAACGCTTGTAGCTAAATTGTTAGGTACGAAAGGCTTTATTGGAATTGGTTTGATTAGCTACTCAGCTTATCTATGGCATCAACCAATATTTGCATTAATGAAGCATTCTAAAATATCCGAACCAACCCAATATAATTACATTTTAGCAATCGGTATAGTTTTTTTAGTCTCAGTCGTGACATGGAAATTTGTAGAGCAGCCATTTAGAAATAAAAGCACTGTGAATTCGAAGCAAGTATTTTTGTTTTCAACCTTATCTATTTCCTTGATGGCATTGGTAGGTTTATATGGCCATTTAAAATTGGGTTTTCCAGAGCGACTTAGTTACGAAACAAATTTGATTTCAAAGGGAGCGTTTGATAAAAATCCCAGG
>CBFHIH010000090.1:0-2335 GCA_965655955.1 Candidatus Midichloriaceae bacterium
TCAGAGGAGCCTTCCCATTCGGTTTTGTCGCATGTTTTCCGCACCTGTGGCACGTGCTGTGGCTATTCTTACTCCGAACTCTGACTATGATATTCCCTTTTTTATCAATGCGTTGTGAGATAACATCAAGTGATTCTATGCCTAAGGGGAGGGTGATATTGCTCATAATTCGCAGGACATTGTAGTTTCGATGACCCCATTTTATCCATTATGAGTATTAGCATCCAGTACCTACAGGATTGGAAAAGAGCCAGAAAAGTACCATGGGCTTTACTTGTGACGGCTCCGCTATTGTATCTCAGTAATATCCAATTGAGGTGCGATAGATAATGAATTTACTGAATTGTTAAATTCTCCGATTTTAACCCACTTAGATGCAAGAGGATTGAATTCCATAACTAAATTCTCATTACCTGATGCGCCCGTTGCTGCGTAAATATATGGGTTTTCTTCTCTGCCTGCTAGCAGTAAATAATTGATTCCCCAAGTAAAATTACCATTAGATAAATCATCCGAAGGAGTTCCAAGCTGTTTCCATTCTAAACCATTCCAAAAAATAACGTATCTCTTTCCATAACTGTTATAGAAAGTACCTCCAGCATATACAAAACCATTATATGGATTACTAGTCATATAATTAACGGTGCTGAATGGAGAAAGAGTAGGAGAATTGTTAACACTCCAAGATGCTCCATCAAAAATTGCAATATAAGGCTTTTCCTGAGAATCTTGTGGAGAATAAAATCCTCCTCCAGCAAACAAATGTCCATCAATAGAGTCTGATACTGAAAAAATTAAAGTATTAAACAAAGAAGTATTTCCAACCTTTTCCCATGAAATTCCATCCCACTTGGCAACATATTTATCATAATTATCATGAATCGCTCCAGCGACATATATACTACCACTTAAGTCTTGCGAAAGATTGTAAATATTTCCATTAAAATATATGTCTCCTGAATTACTAGGCAGAGTATGCCAATTATAGCCATCCCATTTAGAAATGCTTGTGCCATTATATTCATTTAGAAAACCTCCAGAAATATAAATGCTGCCATCTGGAGATGAGATAATATTGTTGATTTCTCGATTAAAACTAAGTCCATCATCAAGCTGTGGGCCATTATAAAAATTATCTGATTGATGGTTCCAAGAGCCATCCCACTTGATGAGATAGTTTTTGCCATTATTTTTGTTATAATCTAATAAACCTGCAAAATATATATTTCCATAAAGATCTGACGCTGATGATTCAATCCTTCCCCAGGAAGAAAAATCTTTACCCATTGGCCCAGAGCCAATACTTTTCCATGATGAGCCATCCCAAGATGCAATGTATTTTAATCCATTTCCGTCAGAAAAATTTCCTGATGCGTATAATTTTTCAGTACTCTGTAGTGAAAAAACTTTATTTCTTTGGGTAGGGTCATCAGGATCATGTAACTGGATAGTTGCCAAGTTATAGCCTCCAGGGTGTAGGTTTCCTTTCCTTGCTCTGATAAATATGTAGCAAAATTCACCACTTCCTATTTGCTTCGAATTATAAGAAGAATATTTTTCACCTGAATTAACTGATTTATCAACATAAAGGCATGAATAGGCGCATAAACTTGATACGCACCAACTCTGGCTAGTGCCCTTATGATAAATGTCAAATCCATTGTTAGGGTCAGTTAAATTAACTGCAATAGTTTTAACATCATTTGCAGTGTTAATAACTTTAATTGCTTTTACTGCTGGATAGCTAGAATCAGTATCATGTGATATGGATTCTACTAAGGAATAATTTTCGATGGCAAAATTACTCTCTGGAGTGCTGCTAATTATGTTATGGTCATTGTTTATATTAAGTGAAAATTGATTGTCAGCATCTTCGTTCTTTGAGACATTTATACCGATATAACAATTCTCTCCTGAATTTATATATCTCTCTGATTGAGAAGATTGGCATGAAGCCTTTGAATTTGTAGGCTGAGTAACAGATATGCCAACTGGGATACTTTTATCTTCAGCGTTAGATAAAGTAAAAACTGTAGTTAAATCATCTGGAAGTTTCCAGGAAAATGGACCTCCATTTGATATCTTAATATTGGTTATTGTGTTCTTTTGTAGGGTCTCAGGAAAATCGCTAACATGTATATCCGAGGGATCGATTGACAAATTTGCAGATACTAACTGATTATCAGTATTAAACTGCACACCATATTCATCAATATATCTCAAGGTAAATGGCTTATTAGTCGACCCCAAGCTTTCAGGAGATACATTTAAGTGGATTTGGCAGTCTGCTGCAGGATCAAGAACCATTCCAACTTTGCATGAGGAACTACTTTCG
>CBFHIH010000091.1:0-2282 GCA_965655955.1 Candidatus Midichloriaceae bacterium
GATCCTATATCTCTTCTTCACGCCAGCAGATCTACCAAAAACCGTCACTCTCCCGTGATTATTTCTAGCACCAGAACCACCCTTTCCCACAACCAACTTAGAGAAGGGACCCCCTTTCCATAGATCAGAACGATCAACCAAAATCAAACGTCTTTGCGATGAAGTTGTCGGATTATATTTTATTAACGCCATCTCTAACCTATATTAGAAAATTGTATTTTCCTAGCATCTTTGGTAACAACAATAGCTTTCTTTAAAGAGCATCTCTTACCAACTCTACCCTTAAAAACCTTTTTCTTTCCAAATACATTAATGATATTAACCTTCTTGACATCAACACCAAAAAGATGCTCAACAGCTTTTTTTACAGAAACCTTAGTCGCATCACCATCTATAACAAAAGTAAAAATCCCTCTATCTTCACCTAAAGTGGCCTTTTCAGTCACAAGAGGTTTTCTCAAAACATCATATAAAATTCTCTTCATTTCGCAAACCTACATGAAACAAAATTATTAAATTCATCTTCCTGGAAATATATTCGATTAGCCTTATATAAATCCAGAGAATTAACACCATCAATAGATAAATAATCCACATTCGGCAGATTCCTAAAAGCAACAGGATCCATACAAGACAAAGACGAAGCAACAAACAACACCTTGCTCGCTTTATCTACAGGAAAGTGCCTCACGAAATCCTTAGTCTTGACAATGTCTTGTGCAAATTTATCAAGTATTGTAACAGATCCCTCTCTGATTTTCAATGACAAAGTATGAAACAAAGAAAGAGTCCTAACTTTTTTATTGACCTTAAATAAAAATTTCCTCTGATTACTAGGCCCAAACACAACAGCTCCGCCTCTAAACTGAGCTCTTTTTGAACTACCATGCCTAGCCCTTCCAGTACCCTTTTGCCTATATATCTTCCTGGTTGATCCTGCAACTTCAGATACACTCTTGACATGAGCAATTGAAGATCTCTTTTTTGATAATTGCCAATTTATTACGGTGTGTATCAAGTCGTACCTCACATCCACAACATCAAAAAGAGCATAGTCTAACTCTTTAACTATTTTTCCTTCAATATTATACACAGGCAATTTCATGAATTCCTCATCTCAAAAATTTAGTTTTTTTAACAGCATCTCTAACAATAACGATAGAGTTCTTTGAACCTGGCACAGATCCCGAAACAACCAATATACCATTATCCATATCAGAGTCAATAATCTTTAGATTCTGCTTAGTTACTTTTTTATTCCCCATATGACCAGCCATTTTCTTACCCTTAAAAACCTTTCCTGGATCTTGGCATTGCCCTGTAGAGCCGTGAGATCTATGACTTATAGAAACACCATGCGTTGCCTCTAGACCTCTAAAATTATGCCTCTTCATAGCACCAGCAAATCCCTTACCCTTCGATGTACCAGAGACATCAATATACGCGCCAATTTGAAAATAATTAACCTCTATCTTCTCTCCCACAGATATCAAGTTATCTTCAGTAACAGAAAATTGTTTAATTTCCTTTTTAGGCTCAACAGACGCCTTCTTAAAAACACCCCTTAAAGAGCTACTAAGCCTCTGAGATTTTTGATCAATAGAAGCTATCTTTAAAAAAGATTTCTCACCAATTTTTTGACTATCTATAATAAAATTTGGATCCATTTTCAATAACGTGACCTGAACAAGCTGCCCTCTATCATCAAACATCTGAGTCGTTCCAATCTTTTTTGTAATAACACCAGATCTCATATCTATACCCGCTTATTCATTTTTATTTGAATGTCAACACCAGAAGCAATATCTAACCCCATCAAAGATTCAACGATCTGAGGAGAAGCTTCTATAACCAGAAACCTAGCATGACTTCTGATCTCATATTGCTCTCGCGATTTTATATGAACATGCGTCGATCTATTAACCGTAAATTTTTGTATCTTATTTGGCAGCGGGATAGGGCCGGTAAATTTCGCACCGATCCTAGAAACCGCATCGACAATGTCAGAGACAGCCTTATCCAAAACACCATGGTCAAACGCTTTGAGCTTTAGATTAATTGTTTGAGCAAAATTCATAAAAACCTTTATTTTATAATTTCAGCAACAACACCAGCGCCAACCGTCTTCCCGCCTTCTCTAATAGCAAATTTTAACCCTTTATCCATTGCTATTGGAGCTATAAGCTCCACAACTATCTCAGTGTTATCACCTGGCATAACCATCTCTACGCCATCCTTTAGCTCAACAGCTCCAGTAACGTCAGTCGTTCTAAAGTAAAATT
>CBFHIH010000092.1:0-2210 GCA_965655955.1 Candidatus Midichloriaceae bacterium
TCCCCAACACGAACACCTGTGTACAGCAATATTTTAATGAGCACCATATGGGCAACATTCTGTGCATTCCATACTACTTCATAATAATTGTTGATCTCTTCTTCTGTTGGAACGTATGGCAGCTTTTTAGGCTGTTGTTGAACCACTACATTTAATTCTTTTCTTAGATGCCTAAATAATTCTTTAAGATAAAAATAATCAGGTCTTTCACCCCTTAAAAGCCTTGCAACTTGTTTTGCCTTTTGCTTGACTGTCATCTTTTTTTCTACCACTTTACGCCTCAATCTTAATGCGTTCTTTCATATTTAATTTATATAACCCATATTGATTTATGTGGTGATAAAATAGTGGGGTAATAGCCCTTTTATCTTCTACTGTTAAAGTGTCTAGCCATCCTTTTTCTTTGATTATCTGTTGTAATAATAGGGTATTGATGTATACCAATGATGATTGTAATAGGTGTAATGACAATATTATTAATTCATGTTCAATTTCTTTATTTGATGATATTATCCCTCTTCTTGCAAAGAATATAAAAACATTCCCTGAGTTCCAATTCTCAATAGTATTTAATACTTCATCTATCTCGATTCGGCACTCTTCTGACACTAAATATCGGCAAATAAATATTGACCTTACTGCCCTTCCTAGCTCTAACAAAGCCATATACATTGAACTCTGCTTATTTTCCATTAATAGCTTTTTAAGAATAACCTCCTGGTCTACTGTGCCTAATTTTAACACAATTAGATCTTTTGCAAACTCATCATAATGAGATACAATTATATCCCAGTTTATACTCCTACTTATCACCTCTTCAATATTGCAATAATGTCTCTTCGCCATATTGCGATCAGCTTTTGATATTTTTAAATATCCTATTCTTTTAATTCTTGGTTGCAAGTTTACTCCAAGTAAATGGCAAATTGCAAAGGCTATCAAGCTTTGTCCATTGCTATCTGTTGATTGACCTTTTATTTCAAGTTTTGTTTTATTATTGATTATCCCTATTAACATCGAGACGGTTTCAGGGTCAGAGCATTTTCTAGTTTGCGAAGATATACACAGAGCTTTTTTCTCCACATGCCAATAAGCCATTATCCCTTTTTCTTTATATCTTACATGAAATTCGCTCATTAAATTACCAGGCCATGCTGCTACTTGTGTAGAATCTGATGCCACTATACTCTCAAGTCCTCCAAAGATTTTTTTATCCCTAACTTCTAACGTAGCATTAATAAGCTTTTGAATTACATGCTTCATCACCTCTGGCGTTAAATACCTCTTCTTTACATATCTCAGATCATCAACTGTCACTCCTTCGACCCCAATGCAAACTCGCTTTAATTCAGTATTTGGCCTGGTACTAAAGATCGGATTAAAAAATATTGTTCAGGGAAGAGTTCCTAGATAAAAACAATCTTTCATACTTTATAGTTTTATGATATGAATTCAGAAGTGATGATAACATAAAAGCACAAGTAAATTACCGATACTGGAGATTATAGGAACTTTTGATGAAAGATAAAGAAAAAAGAATAATAGATAAATCGTATAAAAATCTTTTAAATGATATATCGTTAATAATCAAGCGAAGTCGATATGGTGTGGCAAGCACTGTAAATTCTGCGATTGTTATGTTGTACTGGACAATTGGGAAGAGGATCAATGATGAGGTACTGAAGGGAGATAGAGCAAATTATGGTGATCAGGTGGTATCTGATATTTCAAAAGATTTAACTTTGAAGTTTGGGAAAGGATATAATAAAGCAAGCTTGTTTCGGATGCTAAGATTTGCGAAGATGTATCCAGAACAAGAGATAGTCGCTACAGTGTCGCGACAATTGTCTTGGTCGCATATTGTTATTATCTCACAAATAGAAGAAGAATTAAAAAGAGATTTCTATTTGGAGATGGCGAGAGTTGAGAAATGGAGTGTCAGAGAGACTAGAAGTAAGATAAATGGAATGCTGTTTGAACGGACTGCAATAAGCAAAAAGCCTAAAAAAGTAATCCAAAGCGAGTTAGAAAAAGTTCGCAGTGATGATGAGACAAGTCCAGATCTAGTATTTAAAGATCCATAAATATTGGATTTTATGAATTTACCTTGCAAGTATTCTGAAAGAGATTTCGAGAATGCGATACTGGATAATATCACAGAATTTTTATACGAACTGGGCAATGATTTTTGTTTTGTCGCAAGACAAAAG
>CBFHIH010000093.1:0-2169 GCA_965655955.1 Candidatus Midichloriaceae bacterium
AGAGGTTGCAAAAAAAGGGTGTTAAGGAATTAAAAATATTAGCCTATTCAATAGCATTTTTAATAGCTTTTATATCTAGCTACATATTTAATTTTACCAAAAATCTAACAATCTTGTTATATATACCTTTTATAATATGCATCATCGTAACTCTGCATTTATATAAACAATTGACTACTCCTCGATGACCTTGATGATAGCAGAAACACTTTCCTTGCGCTCTAAAACATCATTGACATATTGGCAAATAGGAATTTTTAAATTTGATGCTTCTAATAATCTAATCATTGATTTTGTTGTATAATAACCTTCTACAGTCTCATTTTTAGAAACATCTTGTGAAGTGGCCAGTTGATAGCCAAATTTCATATTCCTGGAAGAAAAGTTATAACATGTTAAGACTAAATCTCCGATGCCTGTTAATGATAAAATGGTCTCGTTGCTTGACTTGAAGTGTTTCAATATATTATTTACTTCTTGTATGGTTTTTACTAATAGAGCCGCCTTGAAGTTTTCACCAAGTTCAAGCCCCTCCGCTATTCCAAAAGCAATGGCGAAGACATTTTTTAAGGCAGAGCAAACTTCTGTGCCAGTTACGTCAGATGATGATTCAGGATAAAAGTAATTATTTTTAAACAACATCTTTATTCTATCTGCGAATTTTATGTTTTTAGATGCTATGATGCTTTTTGCAACTTTTTTTAGAATTAGCTCAGATGCAAAATTTGGTCCAGCGAGATATGCAATATCAACTTTGTCAAAATACTTTCTCGCAATCTCAGTGGGAAACAATAATGTTTCTTGTTCTAATCCTTTTGAGCATATAACAATGCCATGAATCACGTTTTTGGTTTCGGAGATGGATCTCAATACCTCATCCAGAGCTTTTACAGGCACCACGATGACCAGAAGAGTTATATCCTCTGATTGCAAAAAATCAAAATTATTTACAGCTGTGATATTTTTACTAAGGACTGTATTTGGAAAATACTTTTGATTAATGTGATTTTCATTAATATTTTGGGAGATGTTTGCATCTTTGGAGTATAAATAAACCTTATCGGCATTATCTGATAAGATTTGCGATAAAACAGTTCCCCAAGATCCAGCTCCTATTACCCCTATTTTTTCCTTGCTTTTATACTTCATTTACAAATGCAAAATCTTCGATTATAAAATCTATCTTATTTTCATCAAAAACATTTGACTGTAAGACCCCTACTAAATCTATTTTTTTGCCAACAGATTTACCAAGACGTTCTATATAAGAGCTTTGATCGTGTCGAAACAATAAACAGTTTATGCTTTTGTTTTCAAACAGCTCTTCATCGTTTATCACTATTATAGTGTTATTATCGTTAAGATTTTTGACGAATTTTATCACTGCGTTTTTGATTAAAAACCTTGGTTTTTCATTGGAATGGCCAAAAGGCTCTGCTTTAGAGATTTCATTGTATAATGTTTTGTTGATAGCGTTCACAGTAATGCAAGAATCAATTTTTATAATATTTGCTTTTTCATAAACATGGTCAAAATCTTCTGTGGTTGAAACATTGTCAAGCATGAAGCTATAAAAATCCTCAACTTTACTTGCATGCAATTTGAATCCCCCTGCCATTGGGTGACCACCTCCGTCTAATAAAAAATTTTCTTTTTTTGCGATAGAGATATATTTTCCTATGTCTATGCCACTTATTGATCTTGCAGAACCCTTCCCGAAATCATTGTGAACGGAAATGACCAACACTGGCTTTTTGTATTTTTCTTTTATTCTGCTGGCTAAAATTCCCAATATACCTAAATGCCATTCATGGCCATAAGCCAATACAACATCATTGTTGTTGTAGTTGTTTCTTTCTATACTCTCGATCGCTTCCTCAAATGTTTCTTTTTCTATTTTTTTCCTTTGCTCATTATAGCTCTCAAGATCTAAGGCAATTTTTTTTGCTTCTTGAGCGAGATCAGTAAATAATAACCTTGATCCTAAATTACCTTTTCCTACCCTGCCGCCAGCATTAATTCTTGGTCCAATAACATATCCTAAATGAAATGAATTGATGGTTTTTTTAACATTTGCAACTTCTAAAAGACAAGATATGCCGTGATTTGTCTTGCGTTTCATCAAATCTATCCCATGTTTCACGAATGCTCTGTTTATACCTTTGAGAG
>CBFHIH010000094.1:0-2166 GCA_965655955.1 Candidatus Midichloriaceae bacterium
AATTATCAAGATGCAAAAATCAAGATAAAGAAGGCCTTAATGAGAGGCTGTAAATGGAGAAACGACTCTAAGAAAAACGAATCTTTAATCGATTAATAGTATGATAATATATATTATGGAAAATAATTAACAGATCTGACATAACGCAATAGATATCCAACTATACTGCGCCAATAATTATTCTTAACTTAATCAAAACTAATATCATGATTAACAAAAGTAATTTTATAGTGCGAAATATGAGTCTTAATTTCTTCTGACATTTCTGTTACATTTGTTGAGGCAGATTGATTTCTATCTAACTCATTTTCAACTTCCTTATTTTCTATTTTTTCATTATCATTAGTAGATTCAAACCAACAAGAGAAATGCCGTGATATCGCATTTATTATTGGGGTAAAGCAACTAAAGCAATTTGGCCGGCGTTCTTGTTCCACTGGCTCTCTTCTTACATCATTATCGTCCAGTAGTAAGTGCTCTGCCATTTCATCATTCGCTATATCTTCCAGTAAGGGCTCTGCTGTATTACTCCCTAGAAAAACCTCTGGTCCAAAAAAAAGATTCGCCATCATACCTTCCCAAAATGATGGAGAAATAAGATCCATTAATGGTATACTGGGAAGTATATTACACAATGTGTATATTTTTTCATGGTCTAAGTTTTGCAGTGAAAGATATGAAATAATTTCCTTCATAAGTGGTTGATTAAAAAACCAGCTCCCCAAGCTCTTTTCTAGCATTTTTGTAAGATAAAGTAATTCCTTTGAAAAAAAAATTCCAGAATGAAGATGGCTTGATACTGGAAATCGAAAGCCTCCAGGAGGGAAATCACCACCATGTCCACTATCACCTCCACTTAAATACATAACATCATCTTCATCGTCTTTTTTATTTAAGCGCAATAGCAACAATGATAGCATGACTTTTTTCTTTTCATCATTATTCTCAGAATTTTTAGTAATATTATCTTCGTTCTCTCCTACCGCCTCCTCTGATGGTACCACTCCTTCTATATCTTTTGCGCTCTTTTCAGAGTAAGCTTGAGCCAATTCAGATATTTTTTTCAATTTCTGTAATAATAAATCCTCTTTTTTACATTGAGGTTGGCTTATGCTTTCAGCAATTGATGTTGCACTTTGGGAGATAGCAGTGGGCGTTGGCGATCTTGTGTATTCATCATTACTGACTTGATATAAAGTCAATCTTGTTTCTTGATAAGAATTGATGCCTCCCTGTATCAGCTTAGTGGTAAAGTTCCTATGTAGGGTATGGCGCTTGTTCATACCTTCAAACACCACCAATGCCGTGCAACTCTCCACTTCCTTCTCATAACCCTTTGGTTTTTCGTGCAACAAACATCTTGGCTTTTCCGATAATATAACTTCTGGCACTTGCTTGGCTCCTGAATCTACCGCTCTACCAACCAATTTGTTATCAATCTCGGTGGTTATATGATTAGATTTCAATCCTTGATATACAATTAAACCTGTCTCTTGTTGCTGCTGTTTAACAAAACTACTCAATAATTGAGTTGTGAATTCCTTGCTCAAAAACACTGGTTTGACAGCATAACCGCTGCCATCATATAAAACCAAACCTGTTTCTTGAGGGGAGTCTTGTGCATCATTCATACCTTCAGATTTATTATCTTCTTCTCGCACCAACTCTTTCACTCTAACCAAGAACTTTTTCTGCCATGCACTCTTATTCTGGTTTAGTTTTCCCCCCTTTTTCATGGTGAGATTAGCATAAAGATTAGGAATAGAGCTGACTTTTCCCTCTGGCTCTATGACTTTTTCATCATCATTTGGCTGAAAGATATCAAGGGGGCTATCTTCAGTAGTTTTTTCCTCATTCCGTCTTGGCGCTATATCTTGTTCATATTGAACGGGATCGTTTTGAGGATTCTTCTCTGCTATCATCTCTTCATCAAACTGATCCTCATCATAGCTACTCTCTTCTGTAACAACTTGCAATTTTTCATCATCAATAACATTATGAATTATTGGGATTGTATCATTCTCTGCTTCGGCTATCTTCTTTGAGATATCATAAGTAAATGAAGGCAAGTTTACTTCGTGTGATATGATTTTCCTCTCTTGGGCATAATACTCTGCTTTCTTTATTAACTCGTTTAAGATTTTCAAAGATTGTGCTTGTTTCAAA
>CBFHIH010000095.1:0-2082 GCA_965655955.1 Candidatus Midichloriaceae bacterium
ATTAGAGGAGTATAACCATAAAAACACCATGCAGATCAAGAAAATGGCAAAGATTTATGAGAATATGAAGCCTTCTGATGCAGCAAAAATCTTTAATGACATGAGTTTGAATATTTTATTAGAGTTTGTGGAGGAAATGAAAGAGGTACGTCTTGCAGCCATTTTAGCTAGCATGAATCCAGAAAAGGCTAGGGAGCTAACAAACGTGTTGGTAAGTAAGAAAAATAACTTTTAATGCACGCATTAGCTAAAGCAAAGCGTTGTGCTTATTGGATGAAAACAAAGCATTTTTTACTATGAAAGATATAATCCGTTTTCCGTATTTTAAAATAAAAGACTTGTTAATAAAAAGAGATATATCTGCTTTAGAGGTGATAAAAACCTTCTTGGATTATTCTGAAGAAGCGAACAAGGAATATAATGCTTTTCGTGATATAACAAGAGATTATGCATTGCAACAAGCGCAAGAATCGCAAAAAAGAATAGACAGCGATACTGCACGTGTGATAGAGGCCATGCCAATTGGAGTGAAAGATAATTTTTGCACAAAAGGGGTGTTGACAACAGCATGCTCAAAAATGCTGCAGAACTTTGTGCCTAATTATGAATCCACCGTCACTTCAAAGATGTTTGAAGATGGTGGCGTCATGATAGGAAAAACGAATATGGATGAATTTGCCATGGGATCGACTAACGCCAATAGTTTTTTTGGACCGGTTGTAAATCCTCATAAAGCAAATGATTCTGAGGTGAACTTGGTTTCAGGGGGCTCTTCTGGAGGATCTGCTGCTGCTGTTTCGGCAAATATGTGTAGCGCATCTTTAGGGAGTGACACGGGGGGTTCAATAAGACTGCCAGCATCTTTCACAGGGGTGGTGGGTGTTAAGCCAACATATGGCAGGTGTTCTAGATATGGTGTTATAGCCCTGGCAAGCTCGTTAGATCAAGCTGGAGTTTTTGCTAATAATACAACTGATGCCGCAATGCTATTATCTTCAATCATGGGATTTGATAAAAAAGATAGCACTTCCAAGAATATTTCATCTCAGGATATAGTTTCAGTTTTGGGGAAGGTTATATCAGGGAAAACTGTTGGTATTCCGCTAGAATATTTATCCGATAAAATAGATCCTAAAATTATTTCAAGATTGCAAGAAGCTAAAAAAATCTTGATTGAATCTGGGGCTAATGTGGTTGACATAAATTTGCCTAGTACAGATTTAGCCTTACCCGTATATTACATAATCTGTTCAGCAGAAGCTTCTTCGAATTTATCGAGATATGATGGGGTGAGGTACGGTATGAGATTTGAGGAGAAATCTGATAGTTTTATAGATATGGTCAAAAGAACCAGAAGTGCTTGTTTTGGAGCAGAAGTCAAGAGAAGGATAATGTCTGGAACGTATGTTCTTTCTTCTGAAAATTTTTCTGAATATTATCTAAGGGCTCAGAAAATTAGGCGATTAATCTATAATGATTTTAAAAAAGCTTTTAGTGATATTGACATAATCCTTGCCCCCACATCAGTCAACACAGCTTTTCCTATTGATAACGATATTGATGCCATAAGTATGTATTATAATGATATGCTGACTGTTCCTGCTAGCTTAGCGGGATTGCCTGCACTTTCCATTCCATTTGGCAAAAGTGAAAAAGGTTTACCAATAGGTATGCAGTTAATAGCAAATCACTATGATGAGCAGAATCTTTTTCAAGTTGCGTCAATAATGGAAAAAAATTATAAAAATGACTAATCAAGCTACATTTCGCATAGAAAGTGATACAATGGGTGATATCAAAGTTTTAAGTAATAAATATTGGGGAGCTCAATCACAAAGATCTTTGGCTAATTTTGATATAGGGATTGAAAAAATGCCTATATCTTTAATCTATGCCTTGGCAAAACAAAAGAAAGCAGCGGCTCTTGCTAATTATGATGTTGGAGCATTAAGCAAAGATATAAAAGATGCTATAGTCTTTGCTGCGGATAAAGTTATCTCTGGTGATTTGGATCAGCATTTCCCTTTGTCGGTTTGGCAAACTGGTTCTGGTACTCAGACAAATATGAATATGAATGAGGTT
>CBFHIH010000096.1:0-2059 GCA_965655955.1 Candidatus Midichloriaceae bacterium
TTGATAGATTTATTAACAGGAAGCATAACAATAAAATTACCTTTATTCAGGAATTCAAACTTATTACTAGCTTGTAGTTGCATTTTGTTTCTAATAGGGGCTGGGATAGTTATCTGCCCCTTCTCATTCATAGTAGAATATAAAGATTTTTCCATACGCCTTAAATATCATAATAAGAATATATAATTGATTGTAGTCTGATAAATTATAATAACAACTACTTATTAAGTACAAGTCGCATTTATTACTGTATTAGAAGATAAGAGAGTTATTTGTAATAGGTGAAAATGTAAAAGAAGACACATGTTTAATTGTATAGCATTTTACAAATTCATAATCAGGCTTTTTCCCAAGCTTTTGTTTCATAATATAAATGTCTAATATGGATATGTAAACTATAAGTATAAATCTTGACATTGTAGAAAATAAACATCAATTATATTTAATAAATAACTTTGAAAAACGAACTTATGAAAATTGGTTATGCGAGAGTTTCTACAAAACAGCAATGTGAATCCTTAGATCACCAAATAGCTAGTTTGAAAAAGGCAGGATGTAAAGAAGTTTATTCTGAAGTGATTAGTGGTGCAAATTCAAAAAGGAAAGAGTTAACAAGATTATTAAGTAAAGTGCAGCCAGGTAATATTTTAGTTATTACATCAATAGATAGATTAGGAAGAAGTTTGAAAGATTTGATATCGATAATTAATCATTTACAAGAAAAAGGAGTGAAGTTTCAAAGCTTGAAAGAGCAAATGGATACAAATACTGATACAGGGATGTTGATGTTTAATATGATGGGATCAATAGCAGAATTTGAAAGGAGGTTGATAAACAGAAGAATTTATGAGGGGGTAAAGAGAGCTAAGGAGCAAGGGAAATATAAAGGAAGGGCTTATGGGGTAGATGAGGAGATTAGAAGAGAATACGTAGATATGCTCAATAGCGGTAAATATACATCTGCGTATATTGCAAGAATGGCTAAGATCTCAAGACAAACACTTTATAATTGGAAAGCAAGCTTTGAAGGAGAAAGCATTAGAGAAGTATAACATTGGTGATATGGAATGATTTTCAAGGTTGGAGCAAAAGAAGTTGACAGAGGATGGATTTGATGATTGACTTTCTGTCAAGGTGTGATTTTGGGATGGTTGTGTATATTATGGAGGAATAGTGGTTATGAAGTATAGTGGTATTGACGGTGCTAAGTTAGCTAGAGTGTATTCAAATGCATATGTGAATGGCGATAATATTGAACAGTTACAGCTAATTATAAATAAATACATAAACACATAAACACATTACCAACTGAACAACAAGATCATTATTTTGGTAGACATGTTGATTATGAATCGAAGTATGAGAAAGAGAGGAGTGACAGGGAGGCGGAGAAGATGAGGGCAGACAAGGCGATGGATGAGATGTTAAAGGCAAGTCAGATGCGAGAAGGGATTGCGGCTGAGACGCTTAGAAAGAACGAGGAAGCGTTAGGAAAAGTGACGCAAGAGATGCAAAAGCAGAAAGAGCTGGTTCAGGAATTAAATTATAGGGAAAAAGCTATGTCAGATCAATTGCTTGGCGCAAAGACAGAGATAGATCTTAAAGATCAGGAAATACTTGAACTGCAGCAAAAGCTACAAGCCTTGGAGGATTTAAAAATTGACCTTTGATCTCCAGAAAGCTTGATGTGCTTACTATCAGGTAATCCCTATGAAGGTTATGAATGAGACTATGTGTTTAACAATAATGAGGTAAATATGGCAGAATACGGAACTATTGAGGCAGTTAACGCTAGAATGAAAGGTGTTGGTACGGCATCAACTAGAGAAGAGGCAATAAGAATTGGTACAAAAAATTGGGAAGGAATGTCTTCTGACTTAAAGAGTTTGTTTGAGGATGTTGGTCAGTTGGACGAAATTGATTATGAATCGAAGTATGAGAAAGAGAGGAGTGAGAGGAATGCAGAGAAAGAGAGGGCGGATAAGGCGATGGATGAGATGTTAAAAGCAAGTCAGATGCGAGAAGGGATTGCGGCTGAGACGCTTAGAAAGAATGAGGA
>CBFHIH010000097.1:0-1980 GCA_965655955.1 Candidatus Midichloriaceae bacterium
CCGGTCAGATTATAAACCTTGCTCCGTCATATAATATCAATCACTACTATAACAATCTAAATAATCAAAAATCAAAAACTATACCATTTGGTAGATTGTTACTAGGGTGGAGATATCCATTTCTAAAAAAAATATCAAATCAAAAACAATTTATCCTTGAACCCCTGATTAATTTTTCATATCACCCTGCTAAAACACTAGAAATTGAAAAAAGCAATTCATTAAGTTTATGGTCTGCTCGAAATATATTGCCTGTAAACTCTTTTTCAAATACATATCAAAACAATGATACAGCAACAAGAGTGATCTATGGTCTTAGAGCACAATACGATACTCCTTGGAACACAACAGGTATTATATTGGCGCAAAGCAAGAAGTTTTCCAAAATAAAGGATGAGAACCACATTGCTTCTTATTTGTTAAATAAGTCAGCATTGAACAATAAATCTAACCTTCTTTTTAAATTCTATAATTATTCTGAAAATACATATTTAATTAACAATGTGCTTTTAGATTCAAAAAAACTCACCCCTTTATCCAATGATGTTGAATTGGGATTGAAATGCAATAAATTCAATATAGGGTTGAGCTATATATTTATTAATAAAAAATATTTAAATCTAGAACATAACAATTTTAACCAGGAGCTTGCTCTAAAACTAGAGTACAATTTTTACAAAAACTGGTGGATAAAATCAGATACAAAACGAAAAATAAGTAGCATGATAAAAAATAGTGATATCAAACAAAATTTGACAAACACTAAATGGATTAATAAAGGATTGGGTTTATCTTATAAAGGAGATTGTTTAAATGTTGATTTTGGTATAAGAAAGGAGTATTACAGGCCTAAAAATTTGAAACCTGCTGTTGTTAGTTTTATAAAGATTGAACCTATTTTTCATTAGTTAGTCATATGTTAAAAAAATTCCTCGTATCTTCCATCATTCTATTTGCTTTCTTTTTTCCATTTACACACGCTAACAATCAAATTTCCGATTCAATATTGGTGTATGTCAATGATGAAGTGATTACATCTGAAGATTTGAATATGAGAATGATGATAGAAAAAGCATTTGCTAAAAAGCAAGCTACAGATAAAAAGCAGGTCATTCAAACAATGATAGATGAATTGCTTATCAAGCAACTTGCTATAAAAAACGGTCTATCCATACCAAAAAAAGAGCTTTATAGCTATGCTCAACAGATATGTAAGAATTATGGATATGACTTTAATTCGTTATATATAAAAAAGCAAATCACACAAGATGCGTTAATTAACTTTTTAGATTCTCAAGTGCTGATCAATAAAATTCTTGAAGAAAAAATATCTAAAGAGGTTTATGTAACAAATGAAGAATTGCAGGATAACAAACAAATCTTAAAAAATTCTCTTGGTCAAGTTTCCTCTGCATCTCCAGATTCAAAGATTAAATTAAGCGAAATAGTAATTAACAAAGCGCGCTATTCAAAAAAACAATTAACTAGCATAGTAAAAAAGATATATACCAGTTATGAAAAAACTATGGATTTTAAATCTTTAGTGAATCAATTTTCAGAAGCAGGTTCAAAAAGCGAAGATGGTGACTTGGGATGGTTCAAGTTTTCAGATCTCTCAAAGGAGATAGTTCAAGCTCTGCCTGTATTAGAACAAGGAGCACTATCCACACCTCTTGAGACCGCGGATAGAGTAATTATTCTGAAAATAGCAGCTATAACAAAAAAGAACAAAGATGTAGACATGAATAGTGCCAGAAACATGATGCGTGACAAAAAAATATCAGCTTCTTTTGACAATTTTATTCGCGAATTAAGAAGAGATTCCTATATTTCTATAGTCACAGCACAGTAATTAGCACTTTTATGTCATTATGCTCTCTCTGCACATTTAGATTTTGCAGTTCCTAAGGTTATATTGAAGTCTTAAAAATATGCTTATCACCCTTCCCTCTTCTGTTCCTGTATATTCTTTGTTAGTGT
>CBFHIH010000098.1:0-1949 GCA_965655955.1 Candidatus Midichloriaceae bacterium
CCTCGCACCAAGATCATCACCTTCCCAGACAATCGCTTTCTTTGATAACAGATCGATAACGCCCAAAAAATCTTTTTCAGACCCAATTGGAATCTGCATAACTAAAGGCTTAACCCCTAGTCTATCAATTATCATGTCTAAACATTTATAAAAATCAGCGCCAGTTCTATCCATTTTATTGACAAAGCACATCCTTGGAACATTATACTTGTCAGCTTGACGCCACACAGTTTCAGATTGCGGCTCAACACCTGCAACACCATCAAACACAGCAATCGCACCATCCAAAACCCTAAGAGCTCTTTCAACCTCAATGGTAAAGTCAACGTGACCGGGAGTGTCTATGATGTTTATCCTACAAACCTTCCCGCTCGAGCTTTTCCATGAACATGTCGTAGCAGCAGAAGTTATAGTTATACCCCTCTCTTGCTCTTGCTCCATCCAATCCATTGTCGCAGCACCATCGTGAACCTCACCAATCTTGTGAGATTTACCGGTGTAATACAGTATACGCTCAGTGGTAGTGGTCTTACCCGCATCAATATGAGCCATGATGCCAATATTTCTATAATCTTTAATTTCCGCTTGTCTTGCCATTTCTATCTACCACACATAATGAGAATAAGCCTTATTAGCCTCAGCCATCTTTCTTACATCTTCTTTCTTTTTGTAAGCAGAACCCTTTTTATTATAAGCGTCAAACATCTCAAGATACAACTTATCCTTCATTATCTTTGCATCAGATCTTGATCTTGAATACTCAACCAACCATCTCAAAGCAGATGCCAAAGACCTCTCTGGTCGCACCGGAACAGGAACCTGATATGTAGCACCACCCACCCTCTTCGACTTCACTTCTATAGAAGGTTTCAAATTATCAATCACTTGATCAAAACAATCAATACTATCAGTACCGACCTTTTTCATCAAACTCTCCAGCGCAGAATATACTATAATCTCAGCCTTGCTTTTTTCACCCCCTAACATAACGCGATTGATGACCTTCGACACAACAACACTACCATAAACAGGATCGGGAGCGACGTCTCTAACTTGAGCTTTTCTTCTTCTTGACATAAATTCTCACTTATTTAGGTTTCTTGGTTCCATATTTAGATCTAGCCTGCATTCTCTTCTGGACACCCTGCGTGTCTAACGCACCTCTAACAGTATGATATCTCACACCAGGCAAATCTTTAACCCTACCACCCCTAATTAAAATCATGGAGTGCTCTTGCAGATTATGACCTTCACCAGGTATATAACTGATAACCTCGAACCCGTTAGTTAACTTGACCCTAGCAACCTTCCTCATCGCAGAGTTAGGCTTCTTAGGAGTAGTTGTATACACTCTTGTGCAAACCCCCCTCTTCTGAGGGCAACCCTCCAGTGCAGGCACCTTGTTCTTTACAGGCTTATCTTTTCTAGGGTTCTTAACTAACTGAGCTATAGTAGGCATTGCAAATAAAGCACCAAAATAAAATTCATCAATTGAAGAATCATCATATTAACTAGACCTATTTTAGTCAAGCAGATTTTTGCTTCATTACTAGATTTTTAACCTATCGATCCAACACGAATCTCCATAAGAAAAAAAACTATAGCGCATTTGAACAGCATACTCATAAGCTTTTTTAACATTTTCATATCCATAAAAAGCGCTAATGAGCATTAATAATGTGGATTTAGGGGTGTGAAAATTTGTAATCAAGCAATCCACCGCCTTAAATTTATATCCAGGATATATAAATATATCAGTATTTTTCTCATGCACAGGATTTTCAATTCTCCCATTTTCATTCGCCACACTCTCCAAAGCTCTAAGAGAAGTTGTGCCGACACAAACAACCCTACCACCTCTTTTCTTAACATTATTGACCCCTTCCATCACTCTCTCATCTATTGAAAACCTCTCTGCATGCATTTTATGAAGCGTGATATCATCACTT
>CBFHIH010000099.1:0-1948 GCA_965655955.1 Candidatus Midichloriaceae bacterium
TGATGAAGTTAGAGCTGTACTGAAGGCATTAGCAGCTAAAATTCCTGCCCACTTAGATAGCCAGGCAATAGGGAATGGATTATATGGACTGAAAAACATGGATGCATCATCTGATGAAGTTAGAGCTGTACTGAAGGCATTAGCAGCTAAAATCCCTGATCTGCGTGATACATTTAAACCTCAGGAAATAGGGAATGGATTGTATGGACTGCAAAACATGGATGCATCATCTGATGAAGTTAAAGCTGTACTGAAGGCATTAGCAGCTAAAATTCCTGATGTGCATAATTTTACAGCACAAAACATAGGGAATGGATTGTATGGACTGCAAAACATGGATGCATCATCTGATGAAGTTAAAGCTGCACTGAATGCATTAGCAGCTAAAATCCCTGATCTGCGTGCTTTTGAAGAAGACCCTTTAGCATTGAATGAAGCACAGATAGCTTTTATAAAATTAGCACAAAAAAATGACAATATAAACAGTGCAATAAAGAAGGGTTTATTTAAGCAAGAGGATTATGAAAAAGAATATCTTGATTTAATAAAAACTAATCATCTGAATGAAAAATGCTTAGATCTTCATGGATTAAATCATTCTGGAGCCAAATATCTTCTTGGGAAAATCAAAATAAATGAAGTAAGCAAAATAATATTTGGGAAAGCGTCACATTCTAAAGGATCGGTTAATAAAATGAAGATAATAGTCACTGATCATTTAAAAGAAAAAAATATAGAGTATAGCATAGCTGATGATGGTGGTTCGTGTGAAATAACACATAGCGATCTCTCAGGGCAAGGTTTACGACCATCAGAGGGTTTAGAGATATCTCCATTGCAAGGAGCGCAAGAAGAGAAGCAAGACGAAGGGATTGTTGATGGAAAAGAGAAGTATAACGGAATAGGTGATAAAATAGCAGATGGCCTAACAAGAAAAGAGATACTAAAAAATTTAATTGGTATTTATGGTACTCAAGAAAAAGCAAAAAAGCATATGGTAAAATATGATGACCTATCAGAAAAGCTTAGATCACTAGCTAAAGACTTAAAGTATGGTGAAAGTTCAGGGATGATTTTATTGATAGGCCCAAAGAATGGCGCTGAAACTGGCCATGCTGTTTTTATAAAAGTAGGCAAAGATGATGTGAGTGGAGAGCTATCAATGAGCATTATTGAACCAGGCTCAGGTGATTTAGATATCTTAACCGAAGATATAAAAAATGTTGCATCAAAATATGGCAGCCTAAAATATGATATTAAGCAAGGGATTTGCAGTAACGGCACATGCTCTGACTATTCTTTGATAGCCTTACAAGGATATGAAAATGCCAAAAAGCAAAAGGTGGAACAAAAGATGGATGTTTTTATTAAGGAAGGAATCTATAATGAAAAGCTATATGCGCAAATTGAATATTATACTACAAACCAAGAGATATTTCCCACTTTGGAAGAGTCATTGCGGAGTGGAATTGTATATTTAGAGATGTCTACTCAAGGAACCACACAAGCAGAGTGTATAGATACGGACTTGAACACGTTAAATCCTTTGTTAGTAGAGAGCTTTCTGCCCTGCTAAGTAAGCATAGCATTTAATGGGAGTGTCTAAAAATAGAAGAAAGTGTTAGGAAGTGAAATTAGATAAGGTGAAATGGTGCTTATGGTACGACAATGTAGATAAATCAGTAGAAAAACTAGATCAGCTGATTGCAAAAATTAAAAATTCATCAAGATTACTAAAATTACGCAAGTTAAAAACCTATATTGAGAATAATCGCAACTATATAGCCTGGTACTAGGACCGGGTATAAGGTAGGTGAGCTGAGCCGCCACAAGAGCAAATCCATATCTCCACCATACAACGCGAAGCGTGAATAACAATTACAGATTATATCATCTATGTCAATGGCAATAATTTAAAATTATTTCAAGCTTTATTTTCATATCTTTA
>CBFHIH010000100.1:0-1945 GCA_965655955.1 Candidatus Midichloriaceae bacterium
CTCAATATAGCGCAATAGCTTTAATTTTGTTACACTGAGTGAGGCGTGAAGTGTGGCAACCCCACATAAACAACGAGCAAAGTCGTAACAAATTTAAAGATATCCAGCTATAGAACTTTCGGCAAAAGAACACGTCATAACAGAAATCATTTTTAATAGGTAATATCTCATGCACAGTATGGCTATCAAAGTGATTTTTTACTATTTCATCATCTTGATCAAAAGAAACATTATGCTGACTTATTTCATCTTCCAAAATTGAATCATTTTGCGAACAGTCTTCCCACTCTGGAGTCAACAAATCAACGATCTCCTCAATCTCTCTTTCAGAAAAATAATTTCTCATACATAATCACCCCTCACAACACAACAAAATCAAAAATCCTGATGATGATCAGGATTTTCTGGTTGATTATTAAAACCGTCTCCCTCATTATCGTCACTATAATTTGAATCTTCATTCTCACCATCATTTACATCTTGATTAGTGACACCCCGGAATTCTTCAGCAGCCTCTTGATCCATCTTCATATTTTTCTTCCCCACACTCTTGATAAAATTCACCCGCTCTTCATCCCTTCCATCATCACCTCCATTTCCTCCACCAAGACCTAAATTAACCGGCATAAAACCATTAATCATATTTTCCTCCAAAATGATTAACGTAAAAATGGTAACTAAATTAATGCTAATAATCAACTAAATATATCTCCTTTTTCAATTTCAGGTAAACCAACATATTTTCTCTTCTCATTTATCGTCATGAAATTCACTTTCTCTAATTTCTCCCACAGCGCATCTCTCTTGGTTGCAATTGCTGGGATATTATCTTTATCAATCTTGATGGTAAAATCTCTATTACTCAATCGCGCCAACCACTTCCCAATATGATCCATGGTGTTTTCTGCCAGTGGTAAAATTGTCTGTTCCCACAATGAAGAACGTGCTTCAACCAAATTGCTATAGGTGTTATCCCCAGGTATCCCCAAAAGCTGTGGCGGCACACCAAAAGCTAATGCGATGTCGCGTGCAGCACTGTTCTTACCCTCTATAAAATCCATATCTTTTGGTGATAAGCTAATTTCCTTCCACTCCAAACCACCTTCTAAAATCAATGGCTTGCCTGCATTCACAGAACCACTAAAATCTTCCTGAACTAACTCCTTCAATCGACTAAATTGCTCATCTGTTAAAGACATCGGCTTACCATCACAGTCTTTTACAATAATGGCGCCACTAGGTCTTGCTCCATTTTGCAACAGAGCCTGATTCCAAGCAGCAGCATTATTATGCTGGTCAATGCTATAAGCAGCAGCCTCTATTGCAGACAAGCCATAAAAATCAGAAGTCGGATTGGCATTTTTGAGATGCAAAACCTTTGATAAGCCTGTCACCTGATCAACTTCATATGTAAACTCTTTTTTACCAGATTTATAATAAAACCCTGTGGGCAAAAAATTTTCTCCAGACATAACACTCATTCGATCTGGGCGCAAATTATATATTTCTTTTGGTATATTTCCAACTGGAGAAGCATTTAAGATGTATGCATTCCCGCTAATTTGCCTATATAAATATAAATTTTCCAGAAATTCATTCTTGTTTTGATATGGATTGGGCTCTGCCAGTAAACGCTCAGCAGGATGAGCATCAACCGGCTTATTGTTTTCATATACCTTAATAGGAATGCTGCTTGCAGCCTGCGCAATCATATTAATACAACGGTATGCAACAACATTTTTTGCATATGCTTCACTTGCGAATCTATTATAATTCCTTTCGCTCCAAATTGGCTTACCAAGATTATAAAAATAGGAATTTACCTGCCCAGTGATTTTTTGCTCATTATATAGCGAATTTCTGATAGATTTCTTTTTTAAACCTACTTTATAGGGACTTAAAAAAGATTCCATTCTCTTAAAGAACGACATGTTTAGCTAGAATT
>CBFHIH010000101.1:0-1830 GCA_965655955.1 Candidatus Midichloriaceae bacterium
CCAACCAATTATCGTGCAGAGGTGGTTCAAAAACAAGGAAGTTCAACTTTTACTGTTCCAGGATTGATGGCCATAGGTGAAACAGCGTGTGTATCGGTTCATGGGGCAAATAGATTGGGTTCTAACTCTTTGCTGGACATTGTTGTATTTGGAAAAGCTGCAGCGGATAGGGCGCAGGAATTAGTAAAGCCCAATGCTCCAAAAAGAAAGATAAAAGATTCTTTAATTGAGCAGTCTATTGATAGATTTGATAAAACAAGATATGCAGATGGTTCTTTGCACACTGGTGAAATACGCACCAAGATGCAAAAAAGCATGCAAAAACATGCTGCTGTCTTTAGAGAAGAAAAGGTGCTTGCTGAAGGAGTTGAAGATATTACTGCGATATATAAAACATACGAAGATCTACGTATTTCTGACAGAGGAATGATCTGGAATAGTGATTTAGTTGAGGCCCTTGAGTTAGATAATTTGAGAATGCAGTCTGTTGTGACGTTGGCTTCAGCGCTTAACAGAAAAGAATCACGCGGCGCTCATGCAAGAGATGACTATCCTGAAAGAGACGATATAAATTGGATGAAACATACTTTGATTAACATCGATTATAGCTCTGGAAGCACAAATATAGATTATAGAGAGGTCAGTTCAAGCACCTTAACAAATGATGTTGACTATATCCCTCCGAAAAAACGTATTTATTAATACATACATGTTAGTGTTTCATGGTAGAGCTATGTGAATATAACGCTCAATGGCCTTGTGCTTACATAGAAGAATCACATTTTCTTACTGATATACTTGATCAACTAGATAGCATTCATCATATTGGATCCACATCCATTCCTGGAATGCTAGCGAAGCCAACTATAGATGTTTTGTGTGTAGTGAAAAATTTGAGGAACAGCCTGAAATTAGTGGATCATGGCTATGTCTTCAAAGGCGAGATCAATGTTCCTATGCGCTATTATTTTTCTAAAAACACAAAGGTGGCATTTCCGATAAATCTGCATGTAGTTGAGTCTGGCAATGGTTTTATTAAGCTGAATTTATGTTTTAGAGATTATATTAGGAGTAATGAGTATGCATTTTTTGAATATAAAAATCTAAAAAGCAGATTGCTGAAAATGCCATCTTCTCATGTGAAGCAAGACGGAAGATTTACAGGATATAATCTTGGGAAAAACACTTTCATTAAGAAGGTTCTGAAAGAAGCGGGATTTGATGGTTTTCATGCTAATTTTTGCATGCATGATGAAGAATATGTAAGTTATAAGAATATCTACATACAGCATTGTAAAAAACATGACGCTTGTAATATTAATTCACATTGCAGAGATTCAAACCACCGTCATATAGTATTTTACAAAGGAATTGAAATTATTGGGATATGTTTTTTAGAAAAAACAAATTGTGATGTTAAGATCCAATATTCAATGTTTTTAAGTAATAAAGACGATATAGATGTGTTTTTAACTAAATACTTAGATCAAAATTTCTTGTGAAACTATGATTGAGAATATATTAACAATTAATAACGACCTTGCGCTTTAGTCCAATCTCAGTTGAACTTGCATAAAATCAAAATTCCTGTTGCCTTTGCTTGAAAAAAATCTTATTGTTTGGTCACTCTGTATATGGAGAGGTGGCCGAGTGGCTGAAGGCGCTTCCCTGCTAAGGAAGTATATGATTTTTCATATCGAGGGTTCGAATCCCTCTCTCTCCGCCATCTTACGGGACTATACTCGCTGTACCTTATTTTAGGTAGGTCATTGCACTTTTCTCAAGCAGGCTATTTTGCTTCAGCCTCGATGATAACTTATCAAAATCAAC
>CBFHIH010000102.1:0-1811 GCA_965655955.1 Candidatus Midichloriaceae bacterium
TTCTCCTTTCAAACATTGGAAGCAAGGGATGATATTTTTGGATTAATAAATAAAAAAATAGACTTTTTAAATGAACGTGATGCTCTGATTGCACAGAATATAGCGAATTCTGACACACCGAATTACAAACCTTTGGATATTGAAGACAAGAAACAGTATCCTTCCTCAATCAGTCTAGAGACTACGAATCCGATGCACATAAGTGCTAATGAACATGGTTCGTCTTATAAGAGGGTTGAGAGCAAGGTTCAATCCCTGAAACCAAGTGGCAATGCTGTTAATACCCAATATGAAATATTTCAAAAAAAGCAAAATTCGACAAAAATTGAAGAGATAGCTGGCATATACACTAAAGCCAAAGGGATTATATTAAAATCTATGTCAGGAGAATAATATGAAGTGGATCGTTACATCATTGATGATTTTATATAATGTTGCAGGGGTTATAGCAAAAGATTCAGTTGACGCTTCTATCAACATATCTTACCGTGGCATGCAAGCTGAAAGTGATAGGCTGTCAATTATTGCCGAGAATTTAGCTAACGCCAACGTTACAGGTCTTCATCCTGGACAAGATCCATATCAAAGAAAGGTCGCTGTTTTAAATAATGTTTATGACGAAAAATTAGGTGCAACTGTCCCCAAAGTCACTTCTGTTCGCGATAAATCTCCTTTTGATTTAAGATACGAACCTAATCATCCAGCTGCAGACAAAAACGGCTTGGTGAAATATCCTAATGTAAGGATTATAGCAGAAAACATAGATTCAAAAGAAGCACAAAGAACATTTGAAGCCAACACTTATGCTCTTGAAATTTCTCAAGCTAATAAAAAACGAATAATAGATCTAATGAGGTAAAATAGATGTTAGATAAGGTTCAATACAACAAGGCTATAGAAAGATATGAAAAGGCACTGAAATCAGCGCGTAGTACCAATGGTTTTGAGAATGGTGACAAAGTCGAGGTATCAAAGAACAAAAGCGTATTATATTCAGGCGATAAGATGGATGCAGTTGAAATGCGTGCTGTAGAAGAAGGTTCAATGACGTTTCCAGATTTTGTTAAATCAGAAGTATTAAAAAAAAGCTCCAGTTTGCGCAGCGCGGAAAAAGTGATTCTGGATGGAGTAACGGACGATGCCAGCTCTATTGAGGTCGCTCAGGCAGTCACTGAATTTGAGATGGCAGTGACACAGATAACCCAAGTCAGGAACAAAGTTGTTAGTTCATTATCCGCTATTTTTAGCACACCATTATAACCTAAGTTTATATAACCTATAAGATGACCATAAAGAAAAGTGATTTTTAAAAAATCTCCATTCCCAAAATTTCATCTAAAAAATCCTTAAATAATGACCTTTTTTGCAATCTGGGCATCAAAGTGAAAACTGCGCCCCCTCGTTTATCACGATAAAATCCGGCTCTTATTTTTGCCCTTTCTACAAATCTTTGAGGCTCCGTCAAGTTAACGGAAATAAGGGTATAATAGGAGTGTTGAAAAAAAGAGTAAAGTGAAGATAAGATGAAGGAAAAGTAAGTAAAGAGTAATGAGGGAACAGATGGAGATGGTGAGTTTGGGGATGTTGGTACCTGAAGGGCATAAAAGAGTGGCAAAGACAAATTAAGTATCTCAAGGCAATACAGGCTTTTAGCTATCTCAAGATCGAATTGCTATTATAGGCCAAAAGGTGAAAGCGAAGAAAACTTGGAGCTGATGAAAGTTATGGATGAAATATATCTAAAACATCCCTTTTATGGTTCAAGACAGATGAGCGAGCATCTGAAAAGAGATGGATATTTCGCTTCTCGC
>CBFHIH010000103.1:0-1764 GCA_965655955.1 Candidatus Midichloriaceae bacterium
TCATAGATCTTATTTTTAATATAAAATCTATAGTGATCAATATTTCATCTATATTTGAGTTCAATTTAAGGGGCGTATTGATTCGCATCTTCTTGAAAGATTCTTCAGTGATTCGGTGATTTTTTGTTATATGACCAAGAGAGATGGCGTTGACTTTAATATTTGGAGCAAGTAATTTAGCTGATAACTGCGTATAATATTTTAAAAGCTTCTTGCTCCAAGAGTAAGAAAAAAAGTTAGTCGGTAGTTTAAATGTTACATAGTCTAAGATATTGATTATATCACCTTCCGTATTATTTTTCAGCATCAGGTTATTTAAAATAATAGGAGATAAAAAATTGATATCAAAATGTTTATAAAAATTTTCCTTGGAAAAGTTATGCATATTGTCATTCATAAAAATAGCAGCGTTATGCACAATTAAAGATGGTTTTTCGTCTAACAAAAAATCTATAGATAAATCTGATAGATCTTTTTGCCAAAGTATGCATTTCCTATCCAAAGCTACTACAGATCTTTTTAATTTTTCAGCCTCTTTAAATGAAGAGTTGAAATGGATGATGACATTATATCCTGATTTTCCTAAATGAAGAGCTATCTCTCTTCCTATTCCTTTTGCTGCCCCTGTGACCAATGCCCACTTCATGAATTTTATTTTTAAGATCTATATGCTTGAGATAACACATATTCTTGATATAATCAAAAGCTATATGTCTGTGAGTGATGAATGCAAGAATCAGCTTTTTTGCCGAGTATTTTAATTTTTTTGATGGCCTCGATATTTGTCATCGTTTTATTGTATAAGCTAAAAACAAGTCCTGTTTTAGGGTACTTAATTGTTGGGGCAGCTCTTAATGCGTGGGACTTAATACAAGAACCTGAATATGCCCATCAACTTGCTGAATTTGGTATCGTATTTCTTTTGTTTATGATAGGCTTAGAGTTGTCATTTGACAGACTAATCATGATGCGCCTCCATGTTTTTGGCTTTGGAGGTTTGCAAGTGGTGATCACGACAACTGTCTTTACTCTAATACTAAATCACTTCTTTCATTTTGATATCTCAAAAGCTGTTGTTTTAAGCGCAGCGCTTGCGCTCTCTTCCACTGCCATAGTTTTGCAGGTACTTTCTGAAACGGGAAGAAAATCCAGCCAGGTTGGTAGACTTTCCTTAGCAATGCTTTTAATGCAAGATTTTGCGGTTATACCACTTTTATCAGTTTTGCCTTTATTAAGCGGAGCATCTGAAAACATCATGTCTACTATTGGCTTTTCTGCACTAAAAGCTCTTGGTGTAATAATTTTTATCACAATATTTGGAAGATTATTTTTAAGGCCGTTTTTCTCACTGATTGCTTCTGTCAAAGTTGATGAAGTTTATGTCACAACAGCCCTTTTAATTGTTCTTGGCACAGCATGGATCACTAATGAACTTGGATTATCCTCAGCGATGGGCGCTTTTATTGCTGGAATATTGATAGCTGAAACTGAATATAGAAATAAAATTGAAGCCAGTATTCACCCATTCCAAGGATTGTTCATGGGTTTATTTTTCATGAGTGTGGGCATGTCTATAGACATAGATTTCATACTTTCAAATTATCAGTCCATTATACTTGCAGCACTTGGATTAACTTTGATTAAGTCTGTGATCATACTTCTTCTTTCCAAGCTCTTTAAACTCTCTTGGGGCGCTGCACTTCACTCTTCATTATTGTTATCTCAAGGAGGTGAGTTTGCATTCATCTTATTTAGTTTAGCAGC
>CBFHIH010000104.1:0-1761 GCA_965655955.1 Candidatus Midichloriaceae bacterium
CAAGATCAGTGCTAGATGGGTATCTCTCAGATAATTTACTTGATCAACCCAAAACTGGATTTGGGTTGCCAATCGGAGAATGGCTTTGTGGACCCCTAAAATCTTTTGCGTCAGATACATTATTTGGCAGCTCATTAAAACATATTGATATTTTTAACCACAATGCGATAAAGGATTTATGGACAGATCATATTGAAAAA
Organism: Candidatus Midichloriaceae bacterium; assembly: GCA_965655955.1. Taxonomy (GTDB): domain Bacteria; phylum Pseudomonadota; class Alphaproteobacteria; order Rickettsiales; family Midichloriaceae; genus CBFHIH01. The sequence continues at coordinate 201 of CBFHIH010000104.1, forward strand.
AAATACGATCATTCATCTCAGATATGGAGCCTGATTTCTTTGGGGGTATGGCTGGAAAATAATAAAATACACCCATGAAATTTGTAATTCTATCAAATAGCCATGAATCAATTCTTAATTTCAGAAAAGAATTAATTTTAGAGATTCAAAACAGAGGCTATGAGTTATATATTATTGCTCCGAACATCTCTTCTTCTAAAAATCTTCTGAAGTTTTTGTATGCTCATAATATGAAATTTTTTGATATCGATATCAATCGATCATCAATGAATATTTTTTCTGAGTTGCGATATTTTTTTAGGCTAATGTATTTGCTGATGAAGATAAAGCCTAAGGGAATTTTAACTTATACAATTAAACCAAATCTATATGGAATGATCGCATCATATTTCCTACAAGTTCCTGCAAAGTTTGCAATGATTACTGGGTTAGGTTATTTATTCCGATCAAAATCAAATAGTATTTTTGCAGGCGTCTCGAAGTACCTATATGGCAAATCACTTAACAAAGCTGATGTTATTTTTTTTCAAAATATGGATGATCTTAATACTTTGATTAAATTAAAGGTTCTCTCCCATAAAGCAAATGCGGTATGTGTTAATGGTTCAGGTGTAAATCTCAAACACTTTCATGAAGAGCAATTTGAAGATGTGCAACAAATAAATTTTCTAATGATTGGGAGACTGTTGATTTCTAAGGGAGTCAATGAGTTTGTTCAAGCTTCAATTAAAATTAATGAAGTGTACCCAAAGGTAAAATTTAGCTTATTGGGTTGGGTAGATGATAATCCAGATTCTATTTCAAAAAAAAATATAGATCTTATCAAGAAATGTGATCACTTAAAGTTAATTTCAAGCGTTGAAGATGTTAGGCCAATTATAAAAAAGTCTCATATTTTTGTGCTACCTTCTTATCATGAAGGTTTGCCAAGAAGTGTGCTTGAGGCTATGGCTATGGGTAGGCCAATTATTACAACTGATGCTCCAGGCTGCAGAGATACTGTAATAAATTCTTATAATGGATATCTAGTTAACAAAAAAAGTGCCTTTGAATTAGCCTCAGCAATGGAAATTTTTATCAAGAATCCAAACAGTATTTTTGAGATGGGAAAAAATTCCAGAGCATTGGCTGAAGAGAAATTTGATGTAAACAAGGTTAACCAAACAATGCTTCATGAAATGGAAAAATTTTTTTATAATTAAACTATATTTACTGAGATAACATATAATGTTTGTAGTTTGAAATCATTTTTCTATATTATGTCCCTGCTAAAATCCAAATTTAATCTATCTTTACTGGTTTACTTATTTTTTTCAGCAATCTCTGTTTCCGCTCAGACTTTGAATGAAAGTTATTTGTCGAGTTTACCCTCTGAAATTCAAGCTGATGTGCTTAAAAATATTGCTGAAGAAACTAATAATAATCCAGAATTATATAGGGGCCCTAAAACAACTGTTTTACAGCTAAATTCTCAGCTTGAGCAGATACAACTGCAGCTGTCAGAAATAGAAAATGAGTTGGATATTTCAGATAATGACATTGGTTATTTAGAGGAATTTGG
>CBFHIH010000105.1:0-1260 GCA_965655955.1 Candidatus Midichloriaceae bacterium
ATTTGAATCAATAAGAAAAGCTCCATTTACCGATCGAGGGATTAGAAAGATATTGGCGGAATACACAAAAAAAGCAAAAATGAAACATGAAATCACTCCACATAAATTGCGGCACTTTTTATTTACATGGATGAAAAAGAAAGGTATTGATGATGCCTTGATACAACCATATTCAGGGCATCAAACTCGGCAATCATTAGAGGTGTATTCTAAACTATCTATTACTGAAGCTCAAAAAGAATATGAAAAAGTTATTAAACACTTTCCTATATAAAGTTCCCTTTTTAATATTGCAAAAACATCATTTTGCCATTTTCACACGTTCTCTAACCTCAGGCCTTATAGACAGAGAATATATACCGCTTAACGCAAAGTCAATACTGTATGCGGATATGTTTATGTGTGCTGAGTGTGCACTTTGATTAGATTAAAAAAATCTGCAGGGGTAATAATTGCAACATTCTCATATTTTCGCTGAGGGAAATGCTTAATATTACCAGTTATTAAATAATCAGCTTGAGTAGATGTAGCTGCCTTTAGGTATATCACATCATCTTTATCAGGCAAGTTACATACGATATTTACAGCACTTGGATCTGTCCAATATGCTACTTCACATACTATCTCTAAAAGTTTATATAGTTCCAACTTATGTTTTTTGAATTTCTCTCTAATGATAACATCTCTATATTCTCTTATAATTTCATCAGTCACATATATATCACAAAGCTCTATTCCTTTTATCAGGGCAGATCTGCATGTGCCATTTTTTAACCCAGCCGCTATTATAACATTACAATCAAAGATTACTTTCATGCCCCCCCTTTCGAGCCTTATTCCTTTCTTCATCTATTGTTGCTATTAAGCTCTTTTCATCTTCAAACTCTTCTCTGATTAATGAAAATAATTTCTCCATCCTTATTAATGCCTTTTTCACATTCCTGTGAGGTTTTATAACCAACATATTTTTCTCATTAAAAGACATAGAAACATTTTCTCCAATCATCAAATCATGCTTATCTATAAATTCTTGAGGCAAAGTCACCTGCTTACCTGTAGTAATCTTTCTTATTATTTCCATGATACTATATTATTTATCACCTAAAACTATATTACCATAAGCTTTTTTAGTCAATATGGATTACTAAATACTAATGTAACGCTACCAACTTTTATCCAATTTTTCACAAGTAATGCTATGTTCAATAAAGCAATTCCTCATATCAGAAATATGCGCCATTTCGTATATTATCTCTTCAA
>CBFHIH010000105.1:1270-1512 GCA_965655955.1 Candidatus Midichloriaceae bacterium
CTCCCTATCTAGATTTTCTTCAGTAGTATATTTAATTGTTAGTTTATATTCCCAAGAATCTTTATAAGGTTTTTCTAAATCATAATAGCTTCTTAAATAATGCTCTATTTCTTCTCTAACTCTGGTTTTCCCTCTGACAAATTTACTGTTATTTTCAACCCTCAACCATAAATCAATTACAATAGCTTTTTCTATATCTTTTGATACATCGTGTGTTTTTAAAATCTTTTGAACCGTCCCGG
>CBFHIH010000106.1:0-335 GCA_965655955.1 Candidatus Midichloriaceae bacterium
CAATTATTTAATACAAGATTTTCTACTTGTAGACCCATAATAGAACTCCAGCCAGGCAAGGAGCTTAGTGAGTTTTCTTGAAATTTGCCATTTCTGATTCTGTCTGAAACTGGCTTGATATATTTAATATAAAATCGAATATAATTGTCTGAGAGCCTATACTTGCTGAGCTTAGCCAGCTGGCCAGTTCTTAGATTCCAAGTAAAATCTCTAGAAATAAACCCTGAAACTTCGAGTTCATCCAAGTATGTTGTAATGAAGCCGCCACTATTAACTTTGATATTGTTTAGCAGCTCTTCCCTTGTCAGTGGCCCATTTGCTAAAGCTTCAACAAT
>CBFHIH010000106.1:345-1473 GCA_965655955.1 Candidatus Midichloriaceae bacterium
CTGATTTGTTCTGATTTCTTCAAGGTATTTTGGGACTCCTCCAAGGACGGATAGAATCTTTAGTTTTTCGTATGTGGAGATTGTGTTTTCTGGATTCCAAAATTTATTGCAATCGGATAAAGGTAATTCTTTCAACTTAAGTTTCAAAGAAATTCGACCGAAGAATCCTCGGTGTGAAAGTATATTTTTTTCAATCCAAGACGAAACTGATCCGCATAATACCAGAACTAAGTCCGGGTTTCTTTTAAATTCATCATCCCAACTATTTTTAAGCAGTGCTAGAAAATTGTCATCTCCACTAGCCATCCAAGATATTTCATCTAGAAGTATGACGGTTTTTCCAGTACTAGTCTCGACGGCAAGTTCATGAAGCGCCTCGCCCCAGCTATCAAAGGCACTCAAGGATCTTGAGCTATATGATTTGAGTTTTCTATGAAACTCACTCAGCTGCGCTTCACTTGAGTTTTTCTTTTCTGGGTATAGTCCAATAAAAGATAGAAAGCGACATTGCCTACCAAATTCTTCAATCAATCGGCTTTTACCGATACGTCGCCTACCATAGATGACAACCAAACTAGCTGTAGATTTGTTTTTTAGGTCATCAAGCATCTTTAATTCTGCCTGGCGGCCAATGAATCTGTTGTTTTCGGGCATTCTGAGTCTATTGTTTAAAGCAATCTAATATTTTAGCCAGAAATTAACAAATGTCAATTTCTGGCTAAATCAAAGAGAAGGAGGAGTAAGGATAAACTTTCATATATCTTCCTTTTTCACTAATTGAAAAGCCTCTGCTAACCCGCCTAGGTTATACGTCTTATTGTTATTGTTGAGCGCCATAATGGTACGTGCTAGCGCGGAGCGGTGGCCGCTTCGACAATAAAAGATAATCACCCCGTCAGGAACTAGTGATGGAGCTTTCATTAATTCTTCAATTGGAATATTAATCGCGCCTGGTGGATGACCTGTCGAAAACTCTTGGGGAGTCCTGACATCAATCAACTTGGCACCCTGTTCTAACAGGTCTCTTGCTGTATCTATGTTTAACCAATTTTGCAAATGCTTGCCCTACCAAATAAGATATCCAAAGCCCCCTGGATAAGTTTCTAAATTATTACTTAAATATTGCAT
>CBFHIH010000107.1:0-1448 GCA_965655955.1 Candidatus Midichloriaceae bacterium
TTTATGCACTTTGTGAAGTTATTGCAAGATTCTGAGTCAATGGAGCTAGAGGTTAAAAAACTTTGTTATTCAGCGGATATGCATGCAGATATAATTTTTAGTAATGAGAATGACCAAATTTCTTATTTTAAGAGTCCTGTGTTTCAGCCTCCATATATTCTGACAAGAAATAACTTTTCCATCAATCAATCAAAATGGACTCATTATGAAAAGTTAAATATATTTCATGCGCCTAGCTCGCCACTAATTAAGGGGACTCAACTAGTATCAGCAGCTATTGAGCAATTAAAAAATGAAAAGTATGATTTTAATTACATTCAAGTTGAAAATATGTCTCATTCTCAAGTACTGGATATCTTAAAAACGAGCCATATCTGTTTAAATCAATTTTATGCTTATATCCCAGGCATCTTTGGTCTCGAAGCGCTTGAGGCGAACTGCGTCTTACTAACTTCTGCTAACAAATTTTTAGAGCCTTCTCTTTTTGAGGGGGCAGATGATGCTTGGATCTCAACTCATTACTTAGATATTTACAAGAATCTAAGACATCTTCTTGATAATCAACATCTATTATTAGATCAGGCTAATAAAGGAACGCTTTGGTGTAAGAAGTTTTACCATCCTAATACAATGCGAGACTATATACACAAACTATCAATTACAAAAATATAATTAAATGAATTTCTTACTTCAAAATATTATGCCAAATAAATGAAAAGTATTTGGGCTGACTCAGTTTTTTACTTTTTTGCGATTTTAATTCATAGGGCTCTTAACTTTTGCCTAGTTTTCTTTTACGTATCTCATCTATCTCCTCATGAATATGGCACATTTGAATTATTTACTGCTATTTGTACTTTTCTTGCAGTCTTTATAGGGCTTGAACTTTATCAAGGCTGCGGTAGATTATTCTCTGAAGTGACTGACTTAGAAAAAAATACTATCTTTTCTATGTGTTTCTTTACAATACTTTTATGCAGCTTTGCATTTATCTTAGCTAATTATCTAGCCCTGTTTTCAAATTTATGGAAATATATTTTTGAAACCAAAGATTTATCTTCAATGACATTTGCTGGCGCCCTAAATATTTGCGCTTTTAGTTTATTTGCTTTTTTGCAAATTCAATTAAAATGGGAATTTCGTAGAATAGCTTTCTTGCTAGCCACCGTAACTCCATTATTCATTTACTTACTTATAGTTATTTACTTTATATTTTTTAGCACTCTAACTATAGAAGTTTTAGTATGGGGTAATTTTTTTTTAAATATCCTTGGATGTAGTCTGTGCATTGTCATGCTAAGACATAGATTTTGTTTAAATTTTAATTTTAATTTGTACAAGCAAGTATTTAGATTTAGCCTGCCGTTAATCCCGTCTGGGATTCTATTAATCGCTATTTTAATTTCTGATAGACTAATGCTTGACTGGTTTTTGGAAAGATCAGATGT
>CBFHIH010000108.1:0-1426 GCA_965655955.1 Candidatus Midichloriaceae bacterium
GATGGCTGTGCATGTACCTCTGTCTATCGAGGCTCAGTTGGAAGCTAGGGTTTTGATGATGTCAACGAACAATATATTAAGCTCAGCAAATGGTCGTCCTGTAATAGTTCCGACTCAAGATATAGTATTAGGTATTTATTATCTCTCTTTATGTTTTGAAGGAGACTTAGGTGAGGGAATGGTATTTAGTAATTTAAATGAAGTGAAACATGCAATTAATTGCAACAAATTATCGGTTCACGCTAAGATCAAATTCAGAAAAGCGATATTAATGGAAGAGATTACCTCTTCAGAATGTGAAATTATTGAAACGACTCCTGGGAGGCTGTTCATAGAAGATTGTTTGCCATCAAAAATTATAGATTTTGCACACATCAATAAAACCCTGACCTCAAAAGATATATCCGATCTTATAGATGTTGTGTATAGATTTTGTGGTCAAAAGAAGACAGTGATCTTTACAGATCATTTAATGGCTTTGGGCTTCAGATATGCCTCTAAATCTGGTATATCAATTGGAAAAGATGATATAATTATTCCAAGTTCTAAAAAAAATCACATAGATGAGACTTTATTAAGCATTAAGAGTTATGAAGAACAGTATGCTGATGGTCTTATAACCTCTGGTGAGAAGTATAATAAAGCTATAGATCAGTGGACTAGGTGTGCAGATAGAATAGCTATTGATATGATGAAGAGTATAAAAGGAGAGGGAACGAAGAATTTCTCATCTGTTAATAGTATATATATTATGGCTGATTCTGGTGCTAGAAGTTCTTCGGCTCAGATGAGGCAGTTAGCTGGCATGAGAGGATTGATGACTAAGCCGTCTGGTGAGATATTGGAGACACCCATTGTTTCAAATTTCAAGGAAGGGTTGAATGAATTAGAGTATTTTATATCCACACATGGCGCGCGAAAGGGGTTGGCAGACACAGCATTAAAGACAGCGAATTCAGGTTATTTGACAAGAAAATTAGTGGATGTTGCACAGGATTGCGTTGTATCTCAAAAAGATTGTGGCACGAAAGATGGGATAATGATAAGAGTAATGGTTGAAAATGGCGAAGTTACCGTTCCATTAAGAGAGATAGCGTTGGGTAGGGTTCTTGCTGAAGATGTTATTATCAATAAAGATAGCGTAATCAAGGTTGGTACTTTATTAGGGGAGAAATTATTGGATGTTTTAGAGGAAGCTAAAGTCGAGGTTTTAAAAGTTAGATCACCTGTGACGTGTGAAAGCGATAATGGCATATGTGCAATGTGTTATGGGAGGGATTTATCAACTGGCGCTTTGGTGGATACTGGTGAGGCCGTGGGTGTGATAGCTGCTCAATCAATAGGAGAGCCTGGTACTCAGTTGACGATGAGAACATTTCATATAGGTGGAGCTGCTCAAAAATCAGTCTCTAAGTCTGATGTTATT
>CBFHIH010000109.1:0-1314 GCA_965655955.1 Candidatus Midichloriaceae bacterium
TTATTGCCTGATGGGTATTTGGCTTCATGTGGGATGACCAAGGTCTTGCCGGCATATATCTTGTTTGGATCAAGGATGTCATTGGCTCCTGCTAACGCTGCCTCACTCACTCCATGCCTTGCTGCTATCTCACTTAACGTATCCCCTGCCTTTATTTGATAGCCGTACTTTGCATCTCTGTTGACTGAATGCCCTTTTTCTGGATGAGCTTCTTGCTTATCACCACCACCTACCACTTCGCCAGCACTCAAACCCATCATCACAAACTTATCATCACCCCTGGCATTCTCCTCACTCATCCTCATCCACTCCTCTTCTGCATTATATCTTTCGCTACAAACCACGCTTCTTCCACCACTCATCTGTTTTGAATTCAGGCGGGACAGGTTCTTTACCTCCAGCTGTACTCCCATCTTCATATTCATGTAATATAGGATCTGTGATATTAAACTCTTTTTTCAACACCTTCGACCACTCTTTATCCAAAGACTTTGGTAACTTCTTTCCACACCATGGACAATATAATATATCTTGTGCTGTACAACCTGCATCATCATATTGTAACTTCAGATAACACCATCTAAGGTGTGGCTCATAACCTAATTCTGTCCCTTTATTTATAGAGTATTTGAAGTTATCACAACAATATTTCATCTATTTTCCTTTAATTATCTTAGGATCATTTACTCCACGTAAATTTTTCCACTCGATGATTCTACCAACATCGCCTTTATGTTTGCCTTTAATAAATTGCCCATATTTATCAGCATCTTTATACCATTCAAGCCCTTTATTTGTTTCTTCATATACCTTCCATCTAGATCCACCATGCCCTGCATTATCTTTACTCCACCACAATCTATTCCCATTCTCACTAACTGATTTCGTATCTCTATAATACTTTTCCCCATGACGATCACTAAATTTTACATCATCGTATTTTTCTACTTTCCACTCCTTTTTATCATCTTTAGCATAAAGAACACTCGTATCAGGAGTATCAGATGGAGTGAGGCCTGGCAGTGGATCTTTTTGATCAGCTTGTGGGAATGTCTCTATATTTGCCTTGTTGTTATCAGATGATTCAATCCATCCAAATATCATGCCAAGAAAAACATATAGAAAAAGTATACACATGATAATTATATCCCTTTTTAATAGCCAAATATTATCCTTACAGCCCCATTTTAGGCGTCTAATAATTTCTCTTAATATATTAATTATCTTTGATTTCATGATAAAATTTCACAATACGTTGAGCTATTGGCCTTGCTAATTCTCCAACTTGTTCATTTAAATCAGATGCTGAATATG
>CBFHIH010000110.1:0-1310 GCA_965655955.1 Candidatus Midichloriaceae bacterium
ATACAATGGTAAATTGTAATAACTTAAAAAAAATAGTCAATAAGATACTGAACAAGTTATCAGGCATTGACAAGTAAATGCCCCACGGATTAAAGTGCTGATAATTCAGATTTTTTCATTTCTCTGAACACACTGCTCACTAATGCGGAATCAACATATGCTGTTACTTTATGAATCTTTAACAGCACTCCCTATTTTAAAATTTTGTTTAATCTAAAAAATATATGTTCAAGAAAACTAGATTTAATACGACGCACACGCTCTTCACGCATCAGTTGAACGGATAAAAAACATGGAGCGGGCGAAGGGTTTCGAACCCTCGACCCCAACCTTGGCAAGGTTGTACTCTACCGCTGAGCTACGCCCGCAAACCAGTTATATAAAATATAACTAAATTATACATAAAAGCAATGCCCTATAGTGAAATTGTGTAAGTAACTGCGTTGGTAGTGTTTTTGCATTTCTACTCAAGCATTTAAAGGGAGTCTTTTTCTTTAGTATGGAGTGAATGGTTAATCTTGAAATTCTTTTTTATAAAGAGTTCTGTATATGTTGAGCATTGATGCTAAAAAACCAAGGATTGTGAATATAGAAATGCATATTGGGGTGGTGTTGAAAAATCGATCTGTGAAGTATCCTGTTGCAACGCCAATAAAGATTCCGGAGATTATTTCAGCAATAAATGTAAAAAATATTCCATTTGATTTTTTTACTGAAGCAGGAGGGATTAATTTTTGTTCTAATTTTTCAATACGATGTTTTATTTCAGTATTTGTACGTAAGTTACTCATAGCGCTTATTGATTGCTCAAATATCTCCTATTTAAAAAACTAACTATAATAAAGATGCAAGCAATAGATATTAAATATATTGAAGGTGCAGTGATGCCAAATTGCATTACAAGATATGTGGCTATTAACGGAGAAGTTCCCCCAAGGAATGCATTTCCCACATTCCATCCCAAAGCCACGCCACTGTAACGTAGCTCCACAGGGAAAAATTTTGTTGCAAATGGGTAATAAGGAGCAGCGATACAAGATGCTAGGGAGCTGAAAATGACAATAATTATATAGGCATAAGAGCTGTGAATATTTTCAGTTAATAGAGTGAACAGCGGTATGATAAGGATTATGTATATCAGTATTGCAGTATATATGTATCTTTTATATCCTATCTTGTCCGCTAAATACCCGAATAATGGTAAAGTGGTAACTAAGGCTATTAATGCAATAAGCACTAAACCTAAAGAGTGACTTTCAGAGAGTAGCAAGGTTTTGGTGAAATAGGTTTTTAAAAAAGCTCGTATGATA
>CBFHIH010000111.1:0-1267 GCA_965655955.1 Candidatus Midichloriaceae bacterium
CAGACAAGATATTATCCTTGCAACTAAAGTTGCTGGACCTGGTATGGAGTATCTACGTGGAGGCTCAAGATTAAATAAAAAACATATATTTGAAGCTGTTGATCAATCGCTGATGAGACTTCAGACTGATTATATTGATTTGTATCAGGTTCACTGGCCAGAGAGAAAATCTAATTTTTTTGGAAGGTTAGGTTATGAATATACGGATGATATGGGAACACCTATAGAAGAAACATTACAAGCCATGTCTGATTTAGTCAAAGCTGGCAAAGTACGACATATAGGTATATCCAACGAAACGCCATGGGGAACAAATAAATATCTTCAGTTAGCAAATGAAAAGAAACAAGAAAAAATAGTATCTATACAAAATCCATATTCATTATTGAATCGAATCTATGAAGTGGGTTTAGCAGAAATTTCACAACATGAAAACATAGGCTTACTTGCATACTCTCCCCTGGGTTTTGGACAACTTACTGGAAAGTATATTAAAAAAACAGATAAGAATTCACGTCTTGGCTTATATGGAGACTGGTTTACAAGATACAGTAATAATGAATGCCTAAGCTCTGTAAAAGCTTATGCGAAAATAGCAAAAAAATATGATATATCACTAACACACCTAGCTCTCGCTTTCGTAAATTCACAGCCTTTCGTCGTATCAAACATAATTGGAGCAACCACAATGGATCAACTGAGAGAAAATATCGAATCTGTTGATGTTGAACTTAGTGAAGATATTTTAGAAGAGATTAATCAAGTACACTCATCACAACCAAATCCAGCGCCATAAAAAAAATAATTTTTTCAAACAAAGTGATTAATGATTCTTTCTTTAATTTCATCCATATCGCTCGAATACTTAAGTGATATAGTTTCAATGTTAATAACGCCTGGTTTTATTATCAACGAGCTTTTGCTCCAGTACTTTCCTGCATCATGATTCATTAATATAGATTGTATCTTTAAGACATCAAGAATTTTAAAAATTCCCTTTTTCAAACTTGATTGCTCTCCATAAGCTACTCTGGTGCCCTCAGGAAAAATAATAAGTGTTCTATTTTTATTTATATGCTCACCACATGACTTAATAATTTTTCTTAGAGAACTCCTTCCATCTGTCCTATCAATGGATATATTCTTCAACAGATATAAACACCATCCAAAAATAGGGATCATTAAGAGCTCTTTCTTTAAAATAAATATCGGCTTTTGAACAAATGCAGCCAGAAATATAGTCTCCCATGCTGATTGATGCCTTGAA
>CBFHIH010000112.1:0-1216 GCA_965655955.1 Candidatus Midichloriaceae bacterium
AAAGATCAGGAAATACTTGAACTGCAGCAAAAGCTACAAGCCTTGGAGGATTTAAAAATTGACCTTTGATTTTGACGCATGGATAGAAGGGGATAAAGAATGTCTATCAGGAGATCTGAAGCTAGATGATGCAAGTAAGGTTAATGCGGACGGACATTATGGTATAGAAATTGAAGAAGGATGCGTTGATAATATAAGGATCATTGATCAGCTGGGGGTCGGTGGTATAAATTTAAAATCTAAAAGTGAGAAGTTTTTAATTAAAAATAGTGTTGAATGCGAAACAAGTTGTTTGCTGAAATTGGCAGGAGAGAACATAGCGGCTTATAAACTAAGAGTTTCTAACGCTCATTTTTTACATATTGAAGGTTTAAAAAGTAGCCGCTTAGGTGAAGAAGTTATTACAGACGGAAAGTTATCGCTGAAAAGTAAAGGTGATATTTCTATTTCGGGATTATTGCATGTAAAAGCTGTAGATATAGAAAGTGCACAGAATTTAATTGTTCAAAGCGAAGGTGTGAGTGTTTCGGTGCAAGAGACGTCACTTAAAGGAGAGCAAATAGATATATACGGATTTTTATATAGTGATACGTCAATAGATGTTATAGCAAAAAAGCTAATACTTCATGAGAGTCAGCAAGGCACAGTAGAGAAAGGGCTGAGGTTATTAGGAATCAATGAGAATATCTTCAAAGAAGCATTTGGGCATTTAAAGTGGAATATACTGACTGGACATAGTGTTAGGACTAGCAAGATCAGTGTGGAAGAATTGGAGATAAAGAGAAATGGCGGAATCATTAGTCAAGGATGGGGTATAAAATTCATTACTGGGCAAAGGTTTGATCTAAGTGGAGCAATAGTTGTTGAGGATGAAGGGCGTGGAGGAAAAGCGGAGTTTTTATGTAAGGTAGATGCTGTAGATTTTATCACTCATGCAGAAAGCATGATTCATGCTAGATGGATCAGTATGAGCAATAAATGCAAAGTAATAGGGAGTTTAGATGGAAAGATATTAGGGAAAGAGTTTATAGGTTTATATTTTGATAGTCTAGTTATAGGCAAGGAGAATAACGAAAGTACAATAGAGGCGTTAAGTGGGGACTCGCGACTTATTATATCAGTGGGAATAACAAGGCAGGAGAATAGAGTATCGAGTTTAAGCATAGATATGCTTGAAGATGGAAGTAAGTGTGTGTTTATAAACTATGGAGAAATA
>CBFHIH010000113.1:0-1166 GCA_965655955.1 Candidatus Midichloriaceae bacterium
GCTTCAGATAACATAGCCAAGGGAGAATCTACCTTTATGACAGAAATGATAGAAACCGCATATATACTCCACAATGCAACAGAAAGATCTTTGGTTATTTTAGATGAAATAGGCAGAGGAACATCAACTCAAGATGGCGTTGCCATAGCCCTTGCAATACTTGAATATCTGCATAACAACCTAAAAAGCAAAACAATCTTTGCCACTCACTATCATGAGCTAAATCACTCTTTAGACAATTTCACAAAGATTGCAAGCTATACAATGGAGATAAAAGAATGGAAAGAGGAGATCGTTTTTATGCACAAAGTTGTCAAGGGAATGTCAAATAGCTCTTTTGGCATTCACGTTGCAAAATTAGCAGGGCTTCCAGAGCAAGTTGTACAAAAAGCCACAGCATTTATAAAAAAAGATTCTTAATCCATAAATCAAAACAAAAATACTCCTCTTAGCTTTTGTCAATTGCAAAATTTTTTGTGATTACTTATGTTGTTTAATAAAATTTTTATGTACTTTTTCTTAAGAAAAGAAAAACAAAGCTTTTTCAATGAATCCTTTATATTTTTAATTAAATTACTAGACGCTACTCACCGCATATACTAGCCTCCTAACCTAACAAAGTTTTATAAAAATGGTCGATTTCACAAATATTTTTCACTCAATTGTTAATACAATGAAAATAATCGAACAACATGAGACAGAAATTATAAAATCGTAACTACTTAGGTGCTAAAAAATTGTTAGCCCAAAATTGAAAAAATAATTTTTTCTTTACTTTAATCTCTTTTGGGCTGAACTTATAGTTACCTACGATGGTGTTATTTATTAATCTTTGTAAGTGTTGAACTAATATTAAATTTCATCATGCGGTGTATAAATATGTTCATTAACAGACATAATCATTGCTACTTTTTCTATTCCACCTTCGTAAAAATGCTCCTCTCCTTCTTTGCATTGGAGGCGGTCAGCATTTATAGAATTTTCCCCTAAAATATCTTTATAATTGTGGCAATTTATTTCTTGTGCACCAATACTTTTAAAAAATTCATAATTCAAATAATTTGTTGGAACAAAAGTAACGAAAGCTTTTGTATAATTAGCTCCTTCTCCATTAGTGCATTCAGAAAGAAATTTTTGAGTAGCATCTGTTATTTCTTTATTTACCT
>CBFHIH010000114.1:0-1007 GCA_965655955.1 Candidatus Midichloriaceae bacterium
CAGCAATTTTTATTAGAGCTGGGGAAAGGTTTTGCTTTTATTGGGAGACAAAAGCGCTTAAGCTTTGATAACCAACACTTATATGCTGATTTGGTCTTTTATCATGTGATACTAAAGTGTTATGTAGTAATTGATATAAAATCTAAAGCGTTAACTCACGGAGATTTGGGTCAAATTCAGCTGTACGTAAATTATTTTGATAAGGAGATAAAACAAACTGATGACAACCCAACAATCGGTATTGTTTTATGCACGCAAAAGAGTGACAGAATGGTTGAATATTTTTTAGGGGATAACCAAAAGATTTTCACTAGCGTTTATCAATTTCATTTGCCAACTGTCGATGAACTTGAAACCGAACTTAAACGAGAGATAGAGGAGATTAAGCATGATATTGAGGGTAGGAACGACGATGGAAAATAGCAATATTTCTGAAATTAAAAAAATTTTAAAAGAAGATAAAGGTGACCGTGTTAGGGCAATTAAATATTTAATGAATGCAGAAAAATTTGGCTTAAAAGAAGCTAAAGATTATGTCGATGACATCTTGAATGAGATGGGGGATTTTGCCTAAAAAAATCCCCTGCTTTCGTGGAAGCAACAATAAAAAACAAAACCAAACAACCCCAGTGGTGAATTCGTCCACAGTAGCGCCCCTCTCAAAAATGAGAGCGGATGTGTGTCGATATTTTCCACTGGGGTTGTTTGGTTTTGGGTGGGGAGCACTCTCTGTTGAGGTCTCTCTCAACAGAGAGTGCGTAAAACGCACCTATAATCGCTTGCATTATCTATGCTTCTGCTATAAAATTAACAATTATTAACAAGCTAAGCTGCCTCTGGCAGCGACTTTTTGGTGGTGTTTTAAATGTGTTGCTGTGCATAATTTCGCCAACTTTGTTAAAAGAAATTTTCATTAATATAAAGGCCAATCACAGTGTCATGCATAAGCTCAGATTTTGAGAAGCAAATTGACTTTCTAGCTAATCGTTTAATGTGTGTTCGCAAGG